>NZ_JBHMIM010000012.1:0-125044 GCF_048060115.1 Micromonospora sp. LOL_023 | reverse complement strand
GACCGGCGCACCCGTCACCCGGTCCCTGATCGCCTACGACCACTGACCGGACATCGGAACTACTCGTCTAGGATGATCCAGTCCATCATGGTGCCGCGCCATCATCCGGCCCATGGAACCCTTCCCGTCAGGAGCTCGCGCGATGCCCGAGCAGGATCCCGAACTATCCTCGAGGCTCCAGATCGAGGTGCCCCACGCCGCTCGGATGTGGAACTACTGGATGGGCGGTAAGGACAACTTCAAGGCAGACCGCGATGCCGGGGACGCGGTGGCCGACGTGTATCCGGAGATCGCGGTCATGGCTCGGCAGTCTCGTCAGTTCCTCATCCGTGCCGTGCGGTTTCTGGCCGCTGAGGCGGGCATCCGGCAGTTCATCGATGTCGGCACCGGTCTGCCCACTATGCAGAACACGCACGAGGTGGCTCAGGAGGTCGCGCCCGAGTCACGAATCGTCTACGTCGACAACGATCCGTTGGTCCTGGTGCATGCCCGCGCGCTGCTGACCGGCTCGGGATCCGACGGTCTGATCACGTACGTGGATGCCGACTACCATGAGCCGGGGAAGATCCTGGCCGAGGCCCGGACAGTGCTTAATCTGCAGGACCCGGTCGCGGTGCTGTTCATGGGGGTCATGGGGTACGAGCCAGATCTGGTCGTGGTGAAGGCTATTGTGAATCGGATGATGGGCAGCGCCGTCTCCGGCAGCTACCTCGTGTTGTGGGATGGTGCGGATACCAGTCCCGCTGTGGTCCAGGGCGCCGACACCTTGGTGGAGAGCGGTGGCGTCCCCTACGTCCTGCGCAGCCCGGAGCAGCTTGCCAGCTGTTTCGAAGGCTTGGTGCCGGTGGAACCCGGCTTGGTGCCGATAACCCAGTGGCGTCCGGACGACTCGGGTGCCGATCGGATCGACGCGTACGGGGCTGTCGCCCGCAAGCCCTGATGCGTTCTCCGGATGGACGCTGTCGTCGCGTGCTGGCCTGCCGGGGTCGGCTTCTCGGCCTGGATCGGCAGGCAGGGTGACCGAGGGAGTCATCCTTCCGACCGGGCGGCAGGATGACGGGTGCTCCAACCGGGAGGCGGAGGCCACCGACAGCTGAGCTCCGCCGCCGATAAGGGAGCGGGGCTCGGCTACTGTCGCCGCGGTGGACACTACGGAGATAGCTGCACCCGTCGTCGGCGTCACTGTCTATCCGGACCGGGCCCGGATCACCCGACGCGGCGGTATTCAACTGGTCGCCGGCCGGCACCGCGTGCGCGTCGCGCCCCTCCCGCTCGGCCTTCGGCGGGATTCGGTCCGGGTGGGCGGCCGTGGCCCGGCTACCGTGCTCGGCGTCGACGTGACCGCTTGGCGGCAGGCTCGCAGCACCGACGCTCAGGTGGTCAGCCTGGAGCAGCGTCGCCGCGAACTGGCCGACGAACTCGCCGAGGTGGACGACGCGGATGGGATCGAGGAGCAGCGCGGTGAGTTCCTCGGCCGGCTGGTCGAGCGGGCCGGTGGCACGTATGCCCGCGCCCTGGCCGCTGGCGACGCGGCACCGAGCGACGTGGCGGCCTTCACCGACTCGGTGGCCGCCCAGCTGGCCGAATCGCGAGCCCGGCGACGCCTGGTGGCCCGTCAGCGTATCGAGCTGGCGGAGGAGTCGGCAGCCCTCGGGCGCGACCTCGACGCCGCGCAGGGCAAACGGGTGCCGGACCGGCTCGCCGTCGAGGTGATCGTGGCGGTGGAGGTCGACGAGGCTGATGTCGAACTGGAGCTGAGCTACCTGGTGGATGGGGCGAGCTGGCAACCCTCCTACGACCTGCGGCTGGTCGACCACACCATGACTGTCACCTGGTTCGGCATGGTCAGCCAGAGCACGGGGGAGGACTGGCCGGAGTGCGACCTGCAGCTTTCCACCGCTCGGCCGGTGGCGACGACCGGCGTACCGGAACTGTCACCTTGGTATCTCGACCGGTTCCGGCCGGCACCCCCGCTCGCGGTATCGATGGACATGCCGGTCGAGATCTCGGAGCCGCCGGCACTCGCTGCGGCTGCGTCCGGCGGCGGTCGGGCCCGTTCCGCGGCGAGCCACCGCAAACTGCGGGAGACCGTGGCCGAGGTCGAGCAGGGGGTCAGCGCGGCCACGTACCGGCCGGCCCGACCGGTGGCGGTGCCGGCCGACGGCAGCGCGCACCGGGCCACCATCGCGGTGCTGGAACTGCCGGCCAGGCTGGACCACGTCACCGCACCGGTCCGCGCCGCCGAGGCGCATCTGCGGGCCACGGTACGCAACACGTCGGAGCACGCGCTGCTGCCCGGTCCCGCCTCGGTGTTCCACGATGCCGACTTCGTCGCGTCCACCAGGCTGCCGGCGTGGGCGCCGGGTGAGGAGACCGAGTTGGCGCTGGGGGTGGACGACCGGCTGCGGGTGGAGCGGAAGTTGTCTCGGCGTGTGGAGACGAAGGCTACGCTCGGGTCGACCCGGCGGCGGGAGATGGAGTACCGGATCACCGTCGCCAACCACACGCCCCGCCCGGCGACTGTCGAGGTGCGCGATCAGCTCCCGGTGTCGCGCGATGACGCGGTGGCGGTGCGGGAGACGACCATCGTGCCGTCGCCGGTCGAGCGTTCGGAGCTGGGTGAGCTGATCTGGCGGCTGTCGCTCGCGCCGGGCGACAGCGGCGAGGTCGTGCTTGGCTTCCGGGTGGAACTGTCCAAGGGGGTCGAACTGGCTGGCTGGCGGGAGTAGCCGCGGCCACCTCACCTCGCCGGACCCGGGCCAACCGCGGGTGCGGTCGGCGCTTCGGCATCGATCGTCCCGAGCCGGGCCATGTCGATGACCAGGTCTGCCCGGTGGCGGCCGGCCTCGATCAGCCGTGCGTTCGGGTCGTCCACAACGGCCACCCAGCTGCGGGCCGTTTGATCGGACTTCCCGAACTCGACGTGCCGGCGGACGAGTCGGTCCCGGCGGACCGTCTCGTCGAGGTGGCAGAACCACACCTCGGTCAGTTCGGTGCGTACCTGCGACCAGGGATGCTCCTCGGCGAGCAGGTAGTTGCCTTCGGTGACGACCAGCCGGACCCGGGGGTCGACCGGGATGGTCCCGGCGATGGGTTGCTCGATGTCGCGTTCGAAGCCTGGTGCCCAGACGGTCCGCTGCCGGTCGGCACGGAGCCGGCGGAGCAGGGCGAGGTAGCCGTCGCCGTCGAAGGTGTCGACGGCGCCCTTGCGGTGGAGCCGGCCGAGCCGGGTCAGGGCTGCGTCGGACAGATGAAATCCGTCCATCGGCACCAGTGCCGCTGGTGTGTCCCCGTGCCGGTCCAGTTCGTCGACCAGGATCCGGGCCAGGGTCGACTTCCCGGCCGCGGGACAGCCGGCGATGCCGAGGATCAGCCGGCCGTCGCGGGGAACGAGGCGGCGCGCGCGGGAGACGAGTCCGTCGAGCATGCACCACCATAACGGGCCGAGCTGGCCGGCGGCGGCCGCTGGAACCGCCGGGCGTCGGCGGGCCGGATGTCCGTACCGTCCAGGTATTGACAGCCATGGCTTGGTCAGTTAACACTATCGATCTCAGTTGGCAATAGCGATCTAACGGTCTGTCGACCAGCGTGTTAGCGCTAACACAGGAGTGTGCCGATGTGATTGTGTCCTGCTCCCGGCCTGTCGACGGCGATCTGCTGCGTGATGATCCTCGGCGTCAGCGGCACGGCGAGCGCCGCTCCCCTACCGGCCGGAGCGCGGTCACTGGCATCGGTCAACTATCCGGCCGGTACCTGCGGCACCTCGACTGCGAGGCCTTCCGGGCGGACAGCTCATTCCGGATCGCCGCGCCGCTGGCACCCCCGACGAACCAGGGGCCGGTGATCCCCGGGCTCTTCGCCGACCCGCACCTGACCACATTCAACGGCCGCCACTGCCTCCACTTCTCCGGCGGGGCGGCCAGCGGGGACACGGTCAGGCACCTCGGCGTCGCCGTGGCGGACTCGCCGGTCGGGCTGTTCCGCGACGCGTGGGACCAGCCGTTGATCCGTGGCGGCCAGTACTCCGTCCCGACCCGGGCGTGCCCTACCGGGGTGTGGTGCTGCAGAAGCGGCTCGCGGCCGGCGTCAAGGGCACCGAACATCACCCGGTGGTCCGCGCCCAGGGCAGCGACACCTGGCCCATCACGTACCACCGGTTCGCCAGGCCGGCCGGCACGGCACCAACCGGGAGATCGCCATCGACCGGATGGAGTTCGCCGCCGACGGCAGCATCGTTCCGGTCGCGCCGAACCGCTGACCTGACCGGCGCGACCAGCCCTGGACCACCCATCGACCGCACCCGACCGACCTGCCCTCCACCTCAGCGGGAGACCCGATGTCGAGAATCCGTCACCGTCTGCTACATACCCGGCTCGGGGCCACCCTCGCCGCGGCCTGTCTGCTGTTCACCTCCTGGTCGGTCGCCGCGCCGGAGCCAGCCGCCGCGCTCGACCCGTTCACCGGGTATCTGATGGCCCACTTCACCGGTGAGTCGGCCACCGGTGAGCAGATCTACCTCGCGCACAGCACCGACGGCCTGCGATGGACCGACCTCAACAACGGCAGCCCGGTCCTGCTCTCCACCGTCGGCACCCGTGGCGTACGGGACCCGGTCCTTCTCCGGTCACCCGCCGGCGACCGGTACTGGATCATCGCGACGGACCTGCGGATCGCCAGCGGTACGTCGTGGAACGACGCGGCCAACCGGGGGAGCACCTCGATCGTGGTGTGGGAGTCGACCGACCTGGTCAACTGGTCCGCCCCGCGACTACTCAACGTCGCCGGCGGGATCGCCGGAGCCGGTAACGCCTGGGCGCCCGAGGCCATCTACAACCCGGCCACCGGCGACTACGTCATCTACTGGGCGACGAACTCCGCCCGTGACGGGGTGACCAAGCACCGGATCTGGTACGTGCGGACCAGCGACTTCCGTACCGTCACCGCCCCGCAGCTCTACTTGGACCGAGGCACCGGCCAGGGCATCATCGACACCCAGATCATCGAGGTGCCGGGCAGCGTCGGCGGCTACCGCTACTACCGGGCGTCGGCCGACGGCCACATCACCATCGAGGCCAGCAACTCGATCCTCGGCTCCTGGACGATGCTCGGCAACCTCTCGCACCTGGGCATCTCCAACGGCACGGGTGGCGGCAACGTCGTCGAGGGGCCGATGTGGGCCCAGTTCAACGGCCGCAACGAATGGGTGCTGTGGCTGGACCAGTACGCGACCGGCCGCGGCTATCTGCCGGTCACCTCGACCAACCTGGGCGCCACCCAGAACTTCCGGACCCGATCCGACTTCAACATGGGTGGCACCCGCAAGCGACACGGATCGATCCTCAACCTGACCGCCGCCGAGCAGTCCCGGGTGCTCGACCGCTGGGGATCCACCGTGCCGGTCAACCGCATCCAGTCCTACAACCACCAGGACCGCTACGTCCGGCACGCCAACTTCGACGTCCGGATCGACGTCAACCCCAGCCCAGCCCAGGACGCCCAGTTCCGTCTTGTCCCCGGCCTGGCCGGCGGATCGGCACACGTGTCGTTCGCATCGGTCAACTACCCGGGCTACTTCCTGCGGCACTACGGGTACGACTTCGTGCTGGCGGCCAACGACGGCACCACGACCTTCGCGGCGGACGCCAGCTTCCGGCGGGTGGCCGGGTTGGCCGACCCGTCGTGGACGTCGTTCCAGTCCTACAACTTCCCCGACCGCTACATCCGGCACTACGGCTACCTGCTGCGGCTCGATCCGATCACCAACGCGCAGGGCCGCAGCGATGCGACCTTCCGGGTGACCAGTTGACCTGACCGCCTGGGCGCCGGACCCCTGGCCGGTCGGTTGGTCGACTGGCCAGGGCAGGTCGCGTCGGACAGACTGACGCGGTGAACGAGCAACCGAACGTGCTCCGCTGCGCCGTCGTGGTCAATCCGGCCAAGGTCGCCGACCTCGACCGACTGCGCTCGACCGTCGAGGTCGCCCTGGCCGAGGCCGGCTGGGCCGAGCCGGTCTGGATGTCGACCACGGTCGACGACCCGGGCGAGGGCCAGGCTCGACAGGCGGTCGAGGCCGGCGTCGACGTCGTGTTCGCCTGTGGCGGGGACGGCACCGTGATGTCCTGCGTCGCGGCGCTGGTCGACACTGATGTGGCGCTGGCGATCCTGCCGGCCGGCACCGGCAACCTGCTCGCCGCCAATCTGGGGCTGTCCACCGACCTCGCCGCCGGCCTGCAGGTGGCGGTCGACCGTGGGAAGCGACGGCTGGACGTCGGCCAGCTGGAGGACGGCCGCTACTTCGTGGTGATGGCGGGGATGGGCTTCGACGCCAAGATGCTCGCCGCCACGTCCGAGAAGGCCAAGGCGCGGATCGGCTGGCCGGCGTACCTCGCCGGCGCCGTCCGGCACCTGCGCGACCGGCCGATGCGGGTACGGCTGCAGATCGACGACCAGCCGCTGATCCGTGCACGGGCGCGCACCGTGCTGGTCGCCAACGTCGGTCGGTTGCAGGGCGGTGTCACCCTGTTGGCCGACGCCGAGCCAGACGACGGGCTGCTCGACGTCGCCGTGCTCACTCCGCGTACGGTCCGGCACTGGCTGGTGCTGGGCTGGGCGCTGGCCCGTGGCCGGGGCCGGGTGCCCCGGATGCAGACGTACCGGGGTCGCGAGGTCACCGTCTCGAGCGACCGTGACCAGCCCAGGGAGCTCGACGGTGATCTGATCGACCCGGGCCGTGCCCTGCGGGCCACGGTGCGGCCGGCGGCGTTGTGGCTCTGCGTACCCCGGCCGGCGGGCGATCCGGATCTGGCGGTCGACGCGGACGCCGTCGGCGAGCGCGGCACGGACCTCGTCGATCGGGCGCGACAACGGCAGGGGTGACCCGGCTCGGCTCCGGCCGCGCCGGGGCGATTCGGCTGCTTCGGCGCCCGGCGCCCGGCGGGCTAGTAGTGGCTTCCGCCGTGACCGAGGCGGGCCAACAGACGGGTGTGCTGCCGGCTGCGGTGTTCGGCACGTCGGCCGAGGGCATCTGCCCGCCCCCACCGGCCGGGAACGTCGAGCAGCTCGATCCGTGGTATCGAGGCTGGTAGATGTGGGTCGACCCCCAGATGGTCCGCGTACGGGGTAAGCCCGAGCATGGTCCGCAGCAGGAGCAGCATCGCCCCCGCCGACCAGCCCTGCGGGCTGCACGCCGTCGGGTACTCGACGGGGTACCCGGTCGTCTCCCGCCGGTAGCCGGCGAACGCCTCGGGCAGGCGCCCGTCGAAGTACTCCGACGCGTCGATCATGCCTTCGGCGATGCGCGCCGCCTCGGCGGCGAAGCCGTAGCGTTGCAGACCCCACGCGATGATCGAGTTGTCGAAGGGCCAGACCGTGCCGACGTGGTAGCCGACCGGGTTGTATCGCGCCTGGCTCTCGGCCAGGGTGCGTACGCCCCAGCCAGTGAACATGTCCGGTCCGAGCAGGTGGTCGGCGATCCTGCGGGCGCGCCCGGAGTCGACGATTCCGCTCCAGAGCAGATGGCCGATGTTCGACGACAGGGCGTCCACCGGGGTGCCGTCGGGGTCCAGCGCGAGTGCGTAGTACTCGCCGTCGGCGACCCAGAAGTCACGGTTGAACCGGCACTTGAGGTCCGCGGCCTCCCGTTCCAACCGGTCGGCGTAGGCCGGGTCGTTCCAGAACTCGCGGGCCAGCCGGGCACCGCGCACCTTCGCGTCGTAGGCGTACCCCTGCAACTCGCAGGTGGCGCGCGGTAGCGCCGACAAGCGACCGTCCCGGTACGAGATCGAGTCCCAGGAGTCCTTCCAGCACTGGTTCTCCAGCCCGTTGCGGGTGTTGCGCCGCCAGTAGGAGATGTAGCCGTTGCCGAGCAGGTCGCCGTACTCGTCGATCCAGTGCAGGGCGTTGCGGGCCTGACGTTCGAGGCCGCGGACCAGGTCGGCGTCTCCGCTCCACCGTTCGTACTCGTCGAGTAGCACGACGAACAGCGGCGTGGCGTCGGCCGAGCCGTAGTACGGGGTGTGTGGCTGCTCCTGGAAGGCCGCCGACTCCCCGTACCGCAGCTCGTGCAGGATCTTGCCGGGTTCCTCTTCGCGCAGGTCGTCGAGGCTGCCACCCTGCAGCGACCCGAGCAGGCGGAGCACCGGCGGGGTCAGCAGGGGCAGGAACGGCATGGTCTGCAGGCTGATGAAGATGCTGTCGCGGCCGAACAGGGTCATGAACCAGGGCAGCCCGGCGGTGGGGATCGGACCGGTGGCCGTCAGCGACGCGTAGCGCATCGCGGCCAGATCGATCAGGCTGCGCTCGTAGGCGGTCTGCAGCGGTTCACTGTCGGTCAGCAACTGCGGTGACCGGTCGAGCCAGTGTTCCAGCTCTTGGCGCATCTGGGGCCGGGCACGGCGCCGGTAGGCGCCCCACACGGTGGGCGATTCGCAGTCACCGCCGTTGATGATCGGGTCGACCCGGAGTTCGGTCTGCCACTGACCGCGGGGCTCCAGTCGGATGTCGAAGGTCATACCGCCGTCGTCGATGCGCACCGGCGAGGTGCTGGAGACGATGGTGTCGCGGCGGAAGGCCTCCCGCTGGTAGGTGTAGCGCAGTTCGCCGTGCTCCCGGTGTGCCGTCTTCACACCCTGCTTGCCCTGGACTTCCTTGATCTCGAACAGGTCGGCGAAGTCGGTGTCCATCTCCACCCGCAGGCAGATGGCGGCGGGCGCGATGTCGTGGTTGAACACCGTGAGGCGTTCGACGAACGTCGCCCCGATCGACTGTTCGCGGATGACCGAGACCTTGGCGTCGACGTAGTGGGTGGGGCGGCCGGGAACGAGGAAGAAGCGGGTCTCGAAGAAATGCAGGTCGTCGCGGGACAGGACGTTCAACCGATCCCCGTCGACCAGCAGCACCCACGTCGACAGGAACCGGGTGTCGAACGAGAACAGCCCGGTCGGGAAATCGGGTGACTGGGTGACGTCGCCGCGTTCGTCAGTGACGACGAACGTGTTCCCGTCCAGGATGCTGACTGTCTTCTCGTTCATGCGCTGCACCCCTATCGGCGGCGAAGTCCTTCGGGTGCTGCCCGGGCGGGGCACCCGCGAACAGGACTCTCGAGATCTGGTCCGCGATGCCCAGGTCTCCCTCCACCACGAGTGCGTTACGGAACAGCATGGGGATGAACCGGTCCTGTCCGCAGGCCAGCCGATCGAACAGGGCACGGTCACCGATGATCGTCGCGTCGGGTTCGGCACCGGTCGACGACACCTGGACCTTCCCATTGTCCAGGCTGACAAACCAGTGGGTCGTCTCCCGTTCGCAGCGCACGTCGAACCGGACGGTGCCGCGCAGATGTGGTGGCAGCCGGACCAGGACGGACCCGTCGCTTCGGGCCAGTTGGTCGAGTGCGTGCTCGAGTGTGTCGGCCATCGACGCCTCACCTCCCGCTCGGTGCGTCCCTGGACGACCCTAGGTGCCGGACCGGGCCGGCGGATCGCCCGCGGTGGGTGAGGTTCAACAAACCTGTAGCCGCTGATCTCTTATCGGATCAGGTGGATCAATATAGCCTGTCGTCATCGCGAATGATCATCTATGCCAGATGATCTGCCCTGAGGAGGCTCTGTGTCACAAGCACGTCTACGACGCCTGCGTCGCGTCGTGGCTGCCGCCACCGCCAGCACGGCCGCCGTCGTCATCACCCTGCTCGCGCCGCCGCAGCCGGCGATGGCTGCCGGCGGGCCGTACCGGGCCATCGCGCTGCCGATCACCACCCCGCGGGCCGCGTCGGACGTCACCGTCATTGCCGGGGCGTACGTCGTCACGATGAAGCCCGGAACCGACGCGGCAGTGCCGGTCCGCGCGTTGCGGGCGCGCCCGACGGCGTACTTCCGTAGCGCGCTCAACGGCTTCGCGGCCCGGCTCACCTCGGCCCAGGTGGCCGAGTTGTCGCACAACGCCGACGTGCTGAGCATCGAACGTGACGTGATGCAGTCGAACGTGGTCGACGCGACCCAGACCAACCCGCCGACGTGGGGGATCGACCGGATCGACCAGGCGGGCCTGCCGTTGTCGTCGAGCTACACCTACGACTCGACCGGTGCCGGGGTGCACGCGTACGTCATCGACTCGGGAATCCAGGCGAACCACCCGGACTTCGGCGGCCGGGCCCAGTTCGCGTACAACTCGATCGACGGCAACGACACCGACTGCAACGGACACGGTACGCACGTCGCCGGCACCATCGGCTCGACGACGTACGGCGTCGCGAAGAACATCCGGCTCCACGGCGTGAAGTGGCTGAACTGTTCCGGTGGAGGCACCCTGTCGAGCGCCATCGGCGCGGTCGACTGGGTGACGGCGAATGCGGTCAGGCCGGCGGTGGCGAATGCCTCCTGGAACTACACCTACAGCGCCACCCTGGCCACCGCGCTGACCCGGATGATGGGCAGCGGGGTCTTTCTCGCCGCGTCCGCCGGCAACACGGGCGGCGACTCGTGTGACCGGCTGCCGCGCAATCTCACCGCCACACTGGTGGTCGCGGCCACCACCTCGACGGACGCCAGGGCCAGCTACTCGTCGACCGGTTCGTGTGTGGACATCTACGCTCCGGGGTCGTCGATCGTCTCGACGTACCCCACCTCGACCACCAAATCGGTGAACGGCACCTCGATGGCGTCGCCGCACGCCGCCGGCGTCGCGGCGCTCTACAAGGCCACGTACGGTGACGCGACCCAGTCGACGGTGCACGACTGGATCGTCTCGAACGGATCCACCGGTGTGGTGACCGGTAGCCTGTCCGGCACCCCGAACCTGTTGCTCAACAAGCGGTCGCTGTAGTCGCCGAGCGTGCGCTGTCGCGGCGCGCCGGTGTGACTACCGTGCCGGCCACCCGACCGTCGGGTGGCCGGCAGCGGTCAGCTGGCCGGGCCCAGCAGAGTCATGAAGCGCCTGGTGTCGATGTTGCCGCCGGAGATGATCAACCCCATCCGGGCCGGTGCCGGGGCCAGCCGCCCGGCGAGCAGCGCGGCGAGGCCGGTGGCCCCGCTCGGCTCGACGACGATCTTCATCCGGTCGAAGGCGAACCGCATCGCCGCGCGGATCTCGTCGTCGTCGACCAGCACGATGTCGTCGAGCAGCCGCTGGTTGATCGAGAAGGTCAACTCCCCGGGGGTCTCGGCGGCCTGGCCGTCGGCGATGGTGCGGGGCACCGCGATGGCGACCCGCCGGCCAGCGGCAAGCGACCGCCTGGTGTCGTCGCCGGCGGTCGGTTCGACTCCGATGACCTGGATCCCGGGCTGTGTTCCCTTGCCGGCGACGGCGGTGCCGGCGGCGAGTCCGCCACCGCCGACGGGCACCAGCAACGCGTCAAGTGGCCCCACCTGCGCCATGAGTTCCAGGGCGGCGGTGCCCTGTCCGGCGATGACATGCGGATGCTCGTACGGCGGGATCAGCGCCAGGCCCCGGTCGGTGGCCAGCGCCGCACCGATGGCGACCCGGTCGCCGGTGTACCGGTCGTAGGTGACGACCTCTGCTCCGTAGCCGGTCACCGCTGCCATCTTCGACTCCGGGGTGTCCTGTGGCATGACGATGACCGCGGTGGTACCGAGCTCCCGGGCGGCGAGGGCGACGGCCTGGGCGTGATTACCCGACGAGTAGGCGGCGATGCCCCTGGCCAACTGCGCGGGTGAGAGCCGGGAGATCGCGTTGTAGGCGCCGCGGAACTTGAACGCACCGATCCGCTGCAGGTTCTCACACTTGATGAACACCTCGGCGCCGGCCAGCGCGTCCAGCGTCCGGGAGCGCAGCACCGGGGTGCGGTGCGCTACCCCGGCGATCTGGTCGGCGGCGTCGTGCACGTCATCGAGGGTGACGGTGGGAATCTGGGACACGCTTCTTCCTCCACGGGCTCGGATCTGACAGAGTTCCACACAGCGGTCGGGCGAGTCGCAGCTGACCGGCGGGTCTCCATGCCGCATTGTCCGGGCGCGGCGGGTACCACTGACGCCGCAGCGCGACAGGTACCGCTGCGTCATCGCGCGGGCGCGGGCGACGGTGGTCGCCATGGTGGGCGCCCGTTGGTCCTCGTACCGGCGGGAGCCGCCGAAGTCGAAGTCAGGGGCCGGCTGGCCGCCGGCCCGGGCTGATGCCGGCCAGGCGACCGAGAGTTTCGAAATGTTCCGGTGCCGCCTGCTGCCGGAAAATCGCTGACGAGGCGGTACTCCCTGGTGTGCCACCGGTCTTGCGAGTCCACTCGCCCGGCGCCGCGACTCATTGAGCTACCGGAACATTTCCGTTAGCATCGCTCGACAGGACTTCGACCAAAGTCGATGTGTTGCTGAGGTTCGTGCCGTCCTGATCCCGCACTGAGAGGCAATCACAGACATGATCCATCAATCCGCCAGCAGATCGAGGAGAAGAGGCCCCCGGGCCGCGTTGGCCTCGATCGCGGTCGTCGCCCTCGCGGCCGGCACCGCCATGCTGTACGCGACGTCCGCCAGCGCTGCCGAGGCGACCCTCGGGGCGGCTGCGGCCCAGTCCGGGCGGTACTTCGGTGCCGCCGTCGCGGCCTACAAGCTCGGCGACTCGACGTACGTGAACATCCTGAACCGGGAGTTCAACAGCGTCACCGCCGAGAACGAGATGAAGCTCGACGCGACCGAGCCGCAGCAGAACCAGTTCAACTTCACCAACGGTGACCGGATCGTGAACCACGCGATCTCGCGTGGCATGGCGGTGCGGGGTCACACCCTGGCCTGGCACTCGCAGCAGCCGGGCTGGATGCAGAGCATGGAGGGATCCGCCCTGCGGTCGGCGATGCTCAACCACGTCACCCGGGTCGCCACCTACTACCGGGGCAAGATCCATTCGTGGGACGTGGTGAACGAGGCGCTCGCCGACGGTAGTTCCGGCGGCCGGCGCAACTCGAACCTGCAGCGCACCGGTAACGACTGGATCGAGGCGGCGTTCCGGGCCGCCCGGGCGGCCGATCCGGGCGCGAAACTGTGCTACAACGACTACAACATCGACAACTGGTCGTGGGCCAAGACGCAGGCGGCGTACAACCTGGTGCGCGACTTCAAGCAGCGAGGCGTGCCGATCGACTGCATCGGTCTGCAGTCGCACTTCAACAGTGGTTCGCCGTACCCGTCGAACTACCGCACCACGTTGTCGAGCTTCGCCGCGCTGGGTGTGGACGTGCAGATCACCGAGCTGGACATCGAGGGTTCGGGTTCGGCGCAGGCCAACAGCTTCCGTGGTGTGGTCAACGACTGCCTGGCGGTGGCCCGCTGCACCGGTATCACGGTGTGGGGCATCCGGGACAGCGACTCGTGGCGGGCAAGCGGCACGCCGCTGCTGTTCGACAACAACGGCAACAAGAAGCAGGCGTACGACGCGACCCTCGCCGCGCTCAACAGCGCCACCCCGGTCCCCACCACGGCGCCGCCGACGACCGCGCCACCCACCACGGCGCCGCCGACGACCGCGCCACCCACCACCGCACCACCGACGACCGCGCCACCACCGACGACCCAGCCGCCGGGCGGTAGCTGTTCCGCGACGGTGTCGCTCAACCAGTGGCCGGGCGGGTTCGTGGCGACCGTGCGGGTCACCGCCGGATCCTCCGGCACCAACAGTTGGGCGGTGACGATGACGATCCCGTCCGGGGCGGCGGTCACCAACACCTGGAACGCCCAGGCCAGTGGCAGTACCGGCTCGGTGCGCTTCGCCAACGTGTCGTACAACGGTCGGATAGCCGCCGGGCAGTCGACCGAGTTCGGCTTCCAGGGCACCGGTACCGGCAGCGGGATGACACCATCCTGTAGCTCCAGCTGACGGACTCCACCGATGGAGCCGGTACGCGAATGCCATTCGCGTACCGGCTCCATCGCCGTACCGGCGGCCTACCGCGCCCGGCCGGTTGGCCCCGGCCCGGCCCGACGCGGCGTCGTCTGGGGCTATGGTTAGGCTCGTCAGGCGGTGGCCCACCGGCCGCCGAGTCCTACCCGCTGGCGGCCAGGTGCCTCCGGCGCGACGGGACAAGCTGGCCGGCACCGGGAGTTCGACGCGTTGACTGCACAACCTGAGACGCTGTACGGAGCAGACGACCTCACCCACCTCGAAGGGCTGGACGCCGTCCGCAAGCGGCCCGGCATGTACATCGGGTCCACCGACAGCCGGGGCGTCGGACACCTGCTCAACGAGATCCTCGACAACTCCACCGACGAGGGGATCGCCGGACACGCCAGCCGGGTCGAGGTCACCCTGCACGCCGACGGTTCGGTGCAGATCGACGATGACGGCCGGGGTATCCCGACCGACGTGCACAGCCGGTCCGGCCTGTCCGGGGTCGAGCTGGTGCTGACCAGGCTGCACGCCGGTGGCAAGTTCGGCGGCTCCGGGTACAAAGCCTCCGGTGGCCTTCACGGCGTCGGTGCCTCGGCGGTGAACGCCTTGTCGTTGCGGTTCGACGTCCAGGTCAGCCGCGCTGGCCAGGTGTTCGAGATGTCCTTCCAGCGAGGCGTCCCGGGGGTGTTCGACGGCGTCGGGCCGACCGCCGGATTCACCGCGACTTCCGGTCTGCGCACGGTGCGCCGGATGAAGCGCGGCGAGGCGACCGGGACCTCCATCCGCTACTGGTACGACGCCCGGTACTTCGACGCCGGTGCCGTCCTCGACGTCACCGGGGTACGGACCCGGCTGCGCAACACCGCGTTCCTCGTGCCCGGGGTCACCTACGTGCTCCGGGACGCGACCGGTGAGGAACAGGTGGAGGAGGTCTTCCACCACCCCCGGGGCCTGGCCGAGATGGTGGAGTTCCTCACCCCGGACGCCGACCGACCGGTCAGTGGCACGCTGCTGATCACCGGCACCGGCACGTACAAGGAGAACGCGGCCGACGCCAACGGGGTGATGCAGTCCGACGTCGAACGCCGTGCCGAGGTCGAGGTGGCGCTCGCCTGGAGCACCGGCTACGAACGTGTGGTCGAGTGCTTCACGAACACCATCCGCAACGTGCACGGCGGGACCCACCGCCGGGGTTTCGAGCGGGGCGTGGCCCGAGCTGTCGTAGAGGCCGTCCGCAACACCCGTGGCCTGCTCAAACCCAAGGAGGATCCGCCGACCGTCGACGACGTACTCGAAGGCATGACCGCCGTCGTGCACGTCCGGATCCCCGAACCGCAGTTCACCTCACAGACCAAGGACGAGCTGTCCACCGCCGGCATCACCCGGGTGGTGCAGGGCGTCGTCGAGCGCCACATCAAGGCGTGGGTCGAGGACCGCAAGACCCGTGCCGAAGCCCGTACCGTGCTGCAGAAGGTGGTCGACGCGGCCCGGGTCCGGCTCACCCAGAAGCAGCAGAAGGACGCCGCCCGGCGCAAGACCGCGTTGGAGGGCGCGTCCATGCCGCCGAAGCTGGTCGACTGCCGATCCACCGGGTTGGACCGCAGCGAGTTGTTCATCGTGGAGGGTGACAGCGCGCTGGGTTCGGCCCGGATGGCCCGGGTCGCCGAGTACCAGGCGCTGCTGCCGATCCGGGGCAAGATCCTCAACGTCCAGAAGGCCAATCTGGCCGACACGTTGCGCAACGCCGAGGTGGCGGCCATCGTCCAGGTCCTCGGTGCCGGCACCGGACGTACCTTCGACCTTCCGGCGATGCGGTACGGCCGGGTGATCCTGATGGCCGACGCGGACGTGGACGGATCCCACATCCGTACTCTGCTGATCACTCTGTTCGCCAAGTACCTCCGTCCGGTGATCGAGGCGGGGCGGCTCTACGCCGCGATGCCGCCGCTACACAAGATCACCACCAAGGGTCGTAACGCGGAGACGATCTTCACCTTCACCGAGTCGGAGATGGAGCAGACCGTGCGGCGGCTGGAACGCGCCGGCCGGCAGATCGTCACCCCGGTTCCCCGGTTCAAGGGCCTGGGCGAGATGGACGCCGACGAGCTGTGGGACACCACCATGAACCCCGCCACCCGCGCCGTGCGCCGGATCACCCTGGCCGACGCGGAGGCAGCCGACCGCACCCTGGAGTTGCTGATGGGGGAGAAGGTCGAGCCCCGCCGCAACTGGTTGATCGACTCGGCGAGCCGGGTCGACCAGGAGAACATCGACGCCTGAGCACCGCCCCCGCTCAACCGAGGAAGCGCTGGAAAAGCCGATGGCACGTAGCAGGAACAAGCAGTCCCAGGTCGACCTGTCCGCGTTCGACCAGGCCGGCGCCCGGGTCCTGGACAACCCCCTGACGACCGAGATCCAGGACTCCTACCTGGAGTACGCGTACTCGGTGATCTACTCCCGCGCGTTGCCGGACGCCCGCGACGGGCTAAAGCCGGTGCACCGGCGCATCCTCTACTCGATGAGTGAGCAGGGCTACCGCCCGGACCGCGGCTACGTCAAGTCGGCCCGGGTGGTCGGTGACGTGATGGGCAAGTTCCACCCGCACGGCGACACGGCGATCTACGACGCGATGGTCCGGCTGGCGCAGCACTTCTCGCTCAACGTGCCGCTCATCGACGGGCACGGCAACTTCGGGTCGCCCGATGACGGTCCGGCGGCCAGCCGGTACACCGAGGCGCGGATGTCCCGCCCGGCGATGCTGCTCGTCGGCGAACTCGACGAGGACACCGTCGACATCAAGCCCAACTACGACGGTTCGCTGACCGAGCCGAAGGTGCTGCCGGCGGCCTTCCCCAACCTGCTGGTCAACGGCGCGTCCGGGATCGCGGTCGGGATGGCGACCAACATGATCCCGCACAATCTCGGCGAGGTGGTCGCGGCCGCCCGGTGGCTGATCCGTCACCCGGATGCCGACCTGGACAAGCTGATGGAGTTCGTGCCCGGTCCCGACCTGCCCACCGGTGGCCTGCTGCTCGGCCTCGACGAGGTGCGACGCGCCTTCGAGACCGGTCGGGGCGTGGTGCGGATGCGTGCCAAGGTGCAGATCGGTCCACTGGAAGGCAGCCGCGGCCGCCAGGCGATCACCGTCACCGAGCTGCCCTACGGCGTCGGCACCGAACGCATCATCGAGAAGATCACCGAGGAGGTCAACAAGACCAAGCGGCTGCAGGGCATCGCCGACGTCAAGGATCTGACCGACCGGGAGAACGGCACCCGGCTGGTCGTCGAGTGCAAGATCGGCGTCAACCCGCAGGCGTTGCTGGCGGACCTTTACCGGCTCACCCCGATGGAGCAGTCGTTCGGCGTCAACAACCTGGTGCTGGTCGACGGGCAGCCGCGCACCCTGGGGCTCAAGGAGTTGCTGGAGGCCTTCCTCGCCCACCGCTACGACGTGGTCGCCCGGCGCAGCTCCTACCGGCGGCGCAAGCGTCAGGAGCGGCTGCACCTGGTCGAGGGCCTGCTGATCGCCCTGCTGGACATCGACCGAGTGGTGCGGCTGATCCGGGCCAGCGACGACGCGCGGGCGGCCCGGGACGCGCTGATGGCCGAGTTCGGCCTCTCCGAGGTACAGGCCGGGTACATTCTCGACACCCCGCTGCGGCGGCTCACCCGCTTCGACCGGATCGAACTGGAGGCCGAGCAGGATCGGCTGCGCGGCGAGATCGCCGACCTGTCGCGGATCTTGGACGACCCGGCGGTGCTGCGCAAGGTGGTCTCCGACGAGTTGGCCCAGGTGACCAAGCAGTTCGCGACGCCGAGGCGCACCACGCTGATCGACGGGGATCTCAAGGAGGTGCTGGCCGCGTCGGTGCCGGCCGGCCCGCTGGAGGTCGCCGACGACCCCTGCCAGGTGATCCTCTCCGCGACCGGGCTGGTCGCCCGGACCGTCGCCGAGAGCGAAGAGTCCGTCGAGGACGCCCGGCGCAACAGTCGGGCCCGCCACGACGCGGTCCAGGCCGTCGTGCCGGCCACCGCACGCGGTCAGGTGCTGCTGATCACCAGCACCGGGCGGGCGGTCCGCACCGACGTACTGCCGTTGCCGGTGCTTCCGCAGCGGTCCGGCACCGTCTCGCTGTCCGGCGGCATGCCGGTCGCCGAGCTCGTGCCGCTGCTCGCCGGTGAGCGGGTCGTCGGCCTGGCACCGGCCGCGCAACGCGACACCCCGGGGCTCGCCCTCGGCACCCGGCAGGGCGTGGTGAAGGTCTGCGCGCCGGACTGGCCGGTGCGCGCCGACGAGTTCGAGGTGATCGGGCTGCGCGACGGTGACGAGGTGGTCGGTGCCACCTGGCTGACCGATGGCACCGAGTCCCTGGTGTTCGTCACCACCGATGCCTCGCTGCTGCGCTTCGCGGCGAAACTGGTCCGCCCGCAGGGGCTCAAGGGCGGGGGGATGGTCGGGGTCAACCTCGCCGCCGACGCGCAGGCGCTCTTCTTCGCGGCGGTGCGTACCGACGATCCGGTGCACGGGGAGCCGATGGTGGTCACCTCGACCGGACGCGGGATCAAGGTCACCCCCTTCGCCGGGTTCCCGGCGAAGGGGCGGGCCACCGGCGGGGTGCGGGTGCACCGGTTCCTCAAGGGGGAGACGACGCTGGAGTTGGCCTGGATCGGGTCACGCCCGGTCGGTGCGACCCGGTCAGGCGAATCCGTCGCCCTGCCGCCGGTCGACCCGCGACGCGACGGCTCCGGCACCCCGGTGATGCTTGCCCCACAGGTGGTCGGTCACCTGCTCGAACGCGGTTGACGCCGGGCAGGGTGGACTCCTCACCAGTCCAGCGGTCGGGCGGCGAGCCGGCTGTCGTACCAGGCCCGGATGGCGGTCACCGCTGCGGCCGGCAGCGGCCCGTCCGCCGCCGCCGCGATGCTGCTGCGCAGTTGCGCCACCGACTTGCTGCCCGGGATGACCGTCGACACCGCGTCGTAGCTCAGCAGGAACCGCAACGCGCCGGACAGCAGGCTGACACCGTCGGGTAGCAGCGCCCGGAATTCGTCGACCAGGCTGGCGCGCAGTGCGATGTCGTCGCGCGACCAGCGGTCCCGTACGTCGGTGAAGATACTGTCCGTGGTGTAGCGCCCGGACAGCCAGCCGGACTCCAGCGGAACCTTGACGATCGTGCCGGCACCCAGGTCGCGGGCCCGGCCCACCGCCGGCCAGGGTTCCTGGTACAGCGCGGACAACCGCACCTCGAACGCGGTCGACGCACTGCTGTCGAGCACCGTGTCCAGGTCGGCGCTCCAGTCGACCGAGGCGCCGTACGCCCGGATCACGCCGTCGTCCTGGAGCCGCTGCAGCACCTCGTAGTGGTCGCTGCGCCGGCCGTCGAGGATCTCCGGCGGCGGGTTGTGCAGCACGACGATGTCGACGTGGTCGACGTTCATCCGTTCGGCGCTGCGCCGCACCGACGCCTCGATCTCGGTCGACGACCAGTTGTCGCTGCCGTCGGGCAGGTAGCCGAACTTGGTGCAGATGACCGCGTCGTCGCGGCGGCGACCGGCCAACGCCCGCCCGATGTTGAGCTCGCTGCGCCCGTCGGCGTACCCCGGTGCGGTGTCGATGAAGGTGACCCCGTTGTCCAGGGCGGTGTGAACGATCCGTACCGCCTCGGCCTCGTCCGGTCCGTCCGGCCACTGGGTTGAGCGGCCTAGCTGCCAGGCGCCCAGGCCGATGGCGCTGACCTTCATGCCGGTCGTTCCAAACGGTCTTGTGTGCACGATCGTGTCCCTTCACGAATCAGGAGTGGACTCTTGCGACAGCGTATCGACGATCATCGGCCGCCGCGGACCTGTCGCGGTACAGGCGCCAGGCGGCGGCACCGAGACCGGTGAGCGCCAGCAGTACGTACAGGTTGCTGTAAACCAGACCGAGGCCGGTGAACCGCAGGTCCCACCCACCGGGGCTCGCCAGCACCCAACTGGTGCTGGCGACCAGAGTCACCCAGACGACCATCGCGGTGATCGTGGCCCCGCGGTCCCGGTGTTCCCGGGCGTGCCGGGCGAGTAGCAGCAGCGCCGGCACCCACCACACCCAGTGGTGGTGCCAGGAGACCGGGGAGATCAGCAGGCCGGTCGCCGCGCAGGCGAGCACGGCGGCCAGCTCGTCGCCCGCGCGGTGGTAGGCCACGGCGACCGCCATCCCGGCCGCGCCGGCCAGCGCCGCCACGATCAGCCACGCCAGGCCCGGCTGCGGATCGTCGGCGATCCGGGTGACCGCGCCGGACAACGACTGGTTGAGGATGGTACGGGGGTCCCCGGTGACCCGGGTGGTGTCCAGCAGCCCGCCCGACCAGAACCGGGCCGAATCCGCCGGTCGCCAGGCGAACCCGAGTCCGATGGTGGCGGCGAACGCGGCGACCGCGATGCCGGCGGCGCGCCACCGTCCGGTCAGCACGAGGTAGCCGACGAAGATCAGCGGGGTGAGCTTGATCCCGGCGACGATGTGCAGGTGGCCGGCGACGGCGAACGGTCGGAGCAGCAAGGCGGCGAACGGCGGGTAGGTGAAGCCGAGGGCAGTGCCGTCGGGCGTGTGGTGCACCGCCTGGTAGAGCTCACCGGCGCCCGCCGCGACAGCGCCCGCCCGGTACGCGCCGAGGTCGCCCCAGAACATCCCGGTGACGTGGTGCAGAGCCGCCGCCGCCGCACCTGCCGCCACGGCGACGATGGTGGCGAGCAGCCGGGGATCGGTCGACGATCGCTGGGTGTCCGGCGTTGGCGCCGCCGTCACGACGGACTCGACGCGTTGCTGTCCGCCGGGTCGGTGGTGCCCAGCGCCAGGACGACGCGGCGGTCCGGTCCGGCGGGGAGTTCGGCGTGTACGGCGAGCCCACAGCCGCGCAGCGCGCGTAGTAGGTCGGCGAGGCCAGGACTGTCGACATCGTACAGCCAGACGAGCACCTGGCCACCCGGGTCGAGGAAGCCGGCGGACCGGCGTACCAACCCGACCGCCTCGTCGACGGTGAAGTAGTAGAGCACCTCCCGAAGCAGCACCGCGTCGTAGCGGGCGGCGGTGCGGTAGCTGAGCAGGTCGGCGGCTTCGAACGAGGTGCGCGGGCGGCGCAGCGACCGGGCCCGGCGGATCGCGGCCCGGCTGATGTCCACCCCGTGGTAGTGCCGGTACCCGTCGGCGGGCAGCGCCAGGTTGACCGTCGTGCCGCAGCCCAGGTCCAGCACCCGGGGTCGGGGGACGACCTGTCGGGCGAACTCCAGTGGGGTGGGATCCTGGCCGTGGTCGAGGTAACGCCACAGGCCCAGCGCGTACTGCAGGTCCCACACCACGGCGTTCAACCGGGGGTATGGGCGGACCAGGACGCGCAGCGGCCAGTTGAGTACGCGGGCTGCGAGCCGGAAGATCGGGTGTGCCATCACGCCTCCCGGGCGGTGGGGGGTTGGGCGGGGACCGGGACGAACCGCAGCCCACGGTGCAACAGCCGGGGGATCACGGTCGTCAACGCGGTCACGGTCTGCGATCGGTCGCCGCCGCCGTCGTGGCAGAGCAGGACGTGCCCGGAGCCGGCCCGGGACAGGACCCGGGTGATGCGACCGGCCCCGGGCTCCTTCCAGTCGCCGGAGTTGACCGTCCAGTCCACCGGGGTGAGGCCGGCCGCGACGGTGGCGGCCAGCACATCGGTGGACCATCCGCCGCTGGGCGCCCGGAACAGTCGTGGGACGACACCGGTGGCGTCGACGATGTGCTGCTGCGCCTGGTCGATCTCCGTGCGCAGGACGCTGGAGGGCAGCGCGGCGAACGGCATCGGATGGCGCATCGAGTGGTTGCCGATCTGGTGTCCGGCCGCCGCGATCCGGCGGGCCAGCTCGGGATGCTCGGCGACCCGTTCGCCGATCAGGAAGAAGGTGGCCGGTACGTCGTACCGGGCGAGCAGGGTCAGCACCGCCGGGGTCCACCTGGGATCCGGGCCGTCGTCGATGGTGAGCGCGACGCGACCGTCGGCCACCCGGAACACCGGCCAGCTCCGCCGGGCGGGCGGGGTCACCGGCTGCAGCCGGTGGTAGGTGCGCAGGCCGAGGAACGCCGCCTCCAACACCTTCGCCCGCCATCGCGGCAGTTCACCGGTCGGTGCGGCGGCCGGCTCGGTCATCGGTCCGCCGTCGGGGTCACGTGTCGGGTGGGCCCGAAGTCCCGGTCCAGCAGGAAGCGCGTACCGCCGACCGCCGCTCCGCCGACTATCGCCAGATGGACCAGGAAGTGCAGACAGAGGAACAGACCGAGGAAGGCGGTGCCGCGTTCGCGTCGGACGAACCGGGCGAGGCCGGGATCGGCGGTAGCGAACCAGAGCAGGCCGGCGCCGGGCACCGCCAGCAGCACGGGAGCCAGCACCACCAGCGGCAGGGTGACCAGTACGGCGGTGGTGGCAAGCACCCCACCCATGCGGTTGGCGCGCAACCCGGCCGGTCCCCGTTCCCGGACCGCGACCGGCACCAGCAGCTGCGAGCGGCTGAACTGCTTGCGCAGCAGCGGGCCAAGCCGGCTGTCGTCGTCGTGGTGGCAGGTCATGTCGGCGGACAACCAGATGCCGTGCCGGTCCGCCATCCGGTCGCTGATCTCGACGTCCTCCGAGGCACGTAGGCGTTCGTCGAAGAGACCGACATCGTCGAAGACGCACCGGCGGACGACACACAGCGCGAAGATGGCGGTACGGACCCGTCCGGTGTTGATCGCCCGCCAGTAGTGGGCGTGCAACAGCCGGTAGGCCTCGACAGGTCCGTCGTCGTACAACGGCTCGGTGAGATAGATGCCGTGGACACAGTCGACGGCTGGCTCGTCGGCCAGGACGCGTAGCGCGGTCGCGAGCGCAGTGGGGGTGGGTGCGCAGTCGGCGTCGACGAAGAAGATCAACTCGCCGGTGCTCGCCTTGATTCCCCGGTTGCGGGCGGCCGCCGGACCGCTGTTGACCGGGGTCTGAAGTAGCCGGACCGGAAACTGGCGGGCGATCTCGCGGGTCTGGTCGGTACTCGCGTCGTCGACGACGATCACCTCCACTGGTGGAAGCGTCTGCGCGTACACCGCTGACAGGCACGCGTGCAGAGTGCGTTCGCTGTTGTAGGCCGGAATGACGACTGAGACGTGCACAGGCACGGACACCACCTTGGAATGTCGGACCCACCCGGGGACTGTGCCGCACCGGACTGGGCGTGACGCTAGTCGCGACGGTGGCGTTGGTCAATTGCCACAGCATCTCGTCCAGTCCGGTTCCAGTCTCGATTCAGTGCCGATCCAGTGGTGCTTCAGTCGATGGGGGAAAGATCTCCACTGGCGGAAGTATGCCGCACCGGTGTGTAGGGTTCCGTCAGTTCTTGAGAGAGGGTCGGTAATGTCGAGTTTGTTCACTGTCGAAGACTGTGACGGATTGTCGGTCAGACAGGTGCACGATCTGTACCGGCAGTTCGTCAATCGAAGTCAGGTCGGCCTGATGACCTCCTTCGGATTCGGGCGTGAGCTGGTCGACCATGCCGAGGGGGCGTACCTGCATCTGCGCGACGGCCGCCGGATCCTCGACTTCACCGGCGGCGTGGGCGTGCTCAACCACGGGCACAACCACCCCCGCATCATGGCGGTCCGACGACGCTTCGCCGAGCATCGGCGCATGGAGGTCCACAAAACCTACTTCTCGCCGTACGTCGCGGCGCTGGCGCACAACCTCGCCGAGGTGCTGCCCGGCGATCTGAACATGTCGTTCCTGCCGAACTCCGGGGCTGAGGCGGTCGAGGGTGCCGTCAAACTGGCATACAAGTATCACAACGGTCGTCGGAACACGATTCTGCGTGCCGACATCAGCTTTCATGGCAAGCTGCTGGGCTCCGGCAGCCTGACCGGAGGTGCCCAGAACCATTTCGCATACCCTGGACTGTCTGGCGTGGTCACCTTCGGATACGACGACCTCGACTCGGTACGTGACGCAGTTGCCGCGCATCCCGACGATGTGTACGCCATCCTGATCGAGCCCTTCAGCGCCTCCACCATGCGTTGGTGCTCGGAGGAATTCCTGCGCGGACTGCGTGACCTGTGTACCGAACAGCAGATCGTCCTCGTGTTCGACGAGATCTACACCGGCTGGGGAAAGACCGGGAGCATGTTCTACTTCATGCGTCACCCCGGCCTGCTGCCGGATGTGCTGACCACTTCGAAGTCGTTCGGTGGTGGAAAGTCGTCGATCTCGGCGTATATCGCCCGGGAGCAGATTTTCCGTAAGGCGTACGACAACCCGGTGGACGCGCTGATGCACGCCACCTCGACCACCTACTACGGCTTCGGCGAGGAATGCGCGACCGCGATCGAGGCGGTCAACATCGCCGTCGAGGACGACTATCCGGGCCGGGCGCGGCGCATCGGGGAGCTCCTCGGCGCGGGCCTGCGCCGGATCGCCAAGCAGCACCCCGAATCGGTGGCCGACGTCGCAGGCTCGGGCGCGCTCTGGGGGATGTTCATCGACGGCGGCCCGAAGGCGCTGGACCTCGCGGCGAAGCTGGCACCGGCCGGTCTGGCCCGGGATCCGCGGCTGCGGACCAAACTGGTCACCTGCGCGGTGATCAACGCGCTCTACCGGGACCACGACATCTACACCTACTACACCCTCAACGGTGCCAGCCCGCTGGTGGTGGGACCGCCGCTGGTCGCCTCGGACGACGACGTCGAGTACTTCCTGGACAGTCTCGAAACGGTGCTGGGCCAGGGACTCACCCGGTTGCTGACCCGGTTCGTCGCGCAGAAGGTCGGCTCGCTGTGGTGATCGCGGTCACCGGTGCCGCCGGCATGCTCGGCTCCCAGGTCGTCGCCCGGCTGACCGGGGACGGGGCCGAGGTGGTCGGCATCGACCTGCGCGAACCCGCTGCCGCTGCCCCTGGCATCAGCTACCGGCACCTGGTCGGCGACGTCCGTGACCCGGCGGTGCTGCGGATCGCCTTCGGTCGTGTCGACGCCGTCGTGCACTGCGCGGCCGCCCTGCCCAGCTACCCCGCCGCGCAGATCCGCTCGATCGTGGTCGACGGCAGCCGAGCGGTGCTCGACGCCGCCCGCGCCGCCGGCGTGCCCCGGCTGGTCTACATCTCCTCCACCGCCGTCTACGGCCTGCCCAGACAGGTGCCGACCCCGGAGGACCACCCGTACGCGCCGGTGGACACGTACAGCACGGCGAAGGCCGACGCCGAACGCCTGGCGTTGGGCTACCGCGACGCCGATCTGGTGCTGCCGGTGTTGCGCCCGAAGACGTTCCTCGGTCCGGGCCGGATGGGACTGTTCTCGATGCTGTTCCAGTGGGCGCAGGAAGGGCGCAACTTCCCGGTGCTCGGCGACGGTCGGGTCCGGATCCAGATGCTGCACGTCGCCGATCTGGTCGACGCGATCGTCACCGTGTTGCGGGCACCGGCGGCGGTCGCCAACGACACCTACAACATCGGGGCGGCGCAGTTCGGCACCCTGCGCGACGACTTCCAGGCGGTGCTCGACGCCGCCGGCCACGGCCGACGGGTCGTGTCGCTGCCGGCCCGGCCGACCCGGGCCGCCCTCGGCCTGCTCGAGCGCGCCGGTCTGTCTCCGGTCTACGGTCGGTTGCTGCACAAACTGATGGACGACTCGTACGTCGACATCGGCCGTGCCCGGCGACGACTGGACTTCACCCCACGCCACAGCAATCAGGACGCGGTACTGGAGGCGTTCCGCTGGTGGCAGGCGCACCGCACCGGCGGCGCGGCACCCACCTCCAGCGGCCGGACCAGCCGTGACCCCTGGCGGCAGGGCGTTCTCGCCGCCGCCAAGTTCTTCTTCTAGCCAGGAGGCTCCGATGAGCGCGGTCGAGGTGGCGGCACAACCCGAGACCTCCACGACGGCGACCGGACAGACCGGCGGCCGAACCCCGGCCGGTGTGGCCGGCCGGTTCGTCCGGGCCGGCCGCACCGGCGCGGACCTGACCACGCTGACCAGGCCACACCAGTGGTCGAAGAACCTGCTCGCTGTCCCGGTCGCGCTGCTCGACGCCCCAGGTTGGAGCGCCGCGACGGTGGGGCGGGTCGGGTGGGCGGTGTTGTTGTTCACCGTGGCGTCGTCGTTGGTGTACGTGGTCAACGACGTGGCCGACCGGCACCTGGACAGCGGTCATCCGGCCAAACGTGCCCGGCCGGTGGCCAGCGGGCGGATCACCCCCGGCACCGCCTGGTCGTTCGCCGCCGCGCTCGCTCTGTTGCTCGTCGTCGGCGTCGCGGCCGGCCCGGCGCTGTCCTGGTGGCCACTGGTCGGCTATTTGGCGCTGAACCTGGCCTACAGCCGGTGGCTCAAGCACGTCCCCCTGGTCGACATCTGTGTCGTCGGCGCCGGGTTCGTGCTGCGGGTACTGCTCGGCTATGCCGCGACCGCCGGGCCGGTGTCGGCCTGGTTGCTGACGACGGTGTTCGCCACCTGTCTGGTGCTGATCCTCGGCAAGCGGCGCCAGGAACTCGCCGTCGACGGCGCCGCGCACCGGCCGGCCCTGCGCGGCTACAACCTCGGCCTCGCCGACCAACTGCTCACCGTGAACGCCACCGTCGCGGTCATGGGATTCCTGCTCTACCTGCACACCGACGCCCCGGTCGGGGTGCACCGCAACGCCCTGCTGCTCGCGGCGGTGCCGCTCGTCACGTTCGGAATCTCCCGCTATCTGCAGGCCGTGCTGGTGCGCCGCAGCGGTGGCGACCCGGTGCGCACCCTGCTGCGCGACCGGCTGATCGTCGCCACCGCCGCCGTACTGATCGTGGCCTTCGCGGCCGCCCTGTTCGCCCATCAGAATCCGTCGTCCTAGCCGAGTCCCGAAAGCGGTATATCTCATGTCCGATCCGCTCGTGTCGGTCATCGTGCCGAACTACAACTATGCCCGGGCGCTGAAGCTGTGCCTGTCCGCGTTGCGCGCCCAGACGTATCCCAACATGGAGATCGTCGTCGTCGACGATCGCAGCACCGACGAATCGGTCGCTGTCGCCGAGTCCTACGGCGTACGGGTGGTGCGTACCCCGGTCAACGGCGGGCCGTCGGTCGCCCGCAACCTCGGCGCGGCGAACGCCAACGGCGAGATCCTGTTCTTCGTGGACTCGGACGTCGCCGCCAAACCCGACGCGGTGGCCAACGCGGTCGCGCTGCTCACCGAGCGACCGGAGATCGGGGCGGTCTGCGGCAACTACGACCCGGTGCCGCTGATCCGCGACAGCCTGGTCGAGGAGTACCGCTGCATGCAACAGTCCTACTGGCTGATCGCCGACGAGGGACGCATCTACACCATGTACACGGCGTTGCTGGCGATGCGCACCGAGGTGTTCCGCGAGATCGGGCCGTTCAACCCACGGCTGCGCGAGACCGAGAACGCCGACTACGGTTTCCGGCTGGCCAGCCGCTACGAGATCTGGCTGACCCCGGCGGTGCGCGGCGTACACGACCACGACCACGAACTACGGGTGATGATCCGCAAGGTCTTCACCCGCACCATGCTGCACATCCCGATGTACGCCCAGAACCCGACCTTCCCCGGCGGCCTGCGCAGTGGTCCACGCGCCTGGAGCAGCGTCGCCGCGCTGCTGGTGGTCCTCACCGCCGTGCTGCCGGTGCTGCTCGGCGCGTGGTGGAGCGTGCTGCCGCTCGGCGCGGCCGCCGCCTTCCTGGCCTGCGACTGGCCGATGTACCGGTTCGTCGCCGCCCGGCGCAACCCGCTGTTCGTCGGCTACTTCGCGGCCATGCACTTTCTCCTCAATGTGGTGATGGCGATCGCCGCGGCCACCGGTTTCGCCAGCTACCTCACCTCGCGGGCGTTCCGGCGGCTCTACGACAAGCCCGCGCAGGTGGTGTGACATGGCGACTCCGCTGGTCTCGGTGATCGTGCCGAGCTACAACTACGCCTCGTCGCTGGCGGTGTGCCTGCACACCGTCGCCGCGCAGACCTATCCCGCGATCGAGGTGGTGGTGGTCGACGACCACAGCACCGACGACTCGGTGGCGGTCGCCGAGTCCCTCGGCGTACCGGTGATCGCCCTGGCCGACAACGGTGGTTGCGGCCGGGCGCGCAACGTCGGCGTCGCCAACACCACCGGGGAGATCCTGTTCTTCGTCGACGCCGATGTCGCGATGGCCCCGGACGCCGTCGCCGAGGCGGTGGCGATTCTCGAGGCCGAACCACAGGTGGGCGCGGTCTGCGGGATCGAGGACCCGGAGCCGCTGCTGCACGACACCCTGGTGTCGCGCTACCGAGGGCTGCAGTACCACCACTGGTCGGCCAGTGGCGAAGGCAACGTCACGTTCCTCTTTCCGGCGATGTGCGCGATCCGGCGCCGGGTCTACACGGAGGTCGGCCCGTTCAACCCGGCCCTCAAGCAGACCGAGGAGGTCGACTACGGCTACCGGATCTCGCGCCGGCACCAACTCCGACTGACCTCCCGGGTGCGGGGTCGCCACGACCACGACCACCAGTTGCTGCCGCTGCTGCGTAAGTTGTTCCACCGGGCCCGGCTGCGGATCCCGCTGTACGCGAGAGCCCGCCGCTTCGCCACCGGCTTCGAGACGGCGTCGCGGGCCTGGGGAAGTCTGGTGGCGGCGGCCGCGTTGCCGGCCCTGGTGCTGCCGTTGTCGTTCGGAGCGCCATGGTCGGTGGTGCCCGCCGCGCTGTTCGTGGCGTCGATCGCCGCCGACCGGCAGATGTACGCCCTGGTGTACCGCCGCCGAGGGATCGGGTTCCTGCCGTTCTTCGTGGCCGTGCACTTCCTGGTCAACGTGACGATCACCGTCGGGGTGGCGGCGGGAGCGGCCCAATGGCTGCTGTCGCGGCCGTTCCGCCAGCTCTACGACAGCACCTTTCCGGTGGAGGCCGCCGCATGACGTCCTCACCAGGGACCACCGACGACGTCTCGGCCCTGCACCGCGCCGCGTCCGCGTCCGGGGCCACTACGGTGGCGGATGTGCAACCGCTGCCGGCCACCTCCGCGTCCACGAAGGAACTTCCTGACGTCGAGGAGTCGACCGGGCCCGGCCGGTGGGGTCGGTGGTGGCGGCGCTGGCTCGGCCGGGTGTTCCTGACCGGTTCCGGGCTGTGGCTGTGCTACGTGCTGGCCCATCGGGCGCTCAGCGGCCGGGTCTGGTGGTGGGTGCTCGCCGAACTGATCCCACCGGTGATGTTCCTGGCCGTACCGCTGGCGTTCGCCGTCGCGGCCGCCGGCTGCCGGCGTACCCGCCGCCCGGCGGCGCTGCTGTGTACGGCGGCGCTGTTGGCCGGCGGCGGACTGTCCGGGATCAACCTGCCGGGTCCGCTACGGCCGGTCCAGCAGGTGCCGGGCGACGCCCTGCGGATCGTCTCCTGGAACACCTTGTACTGGCATCCCGACGGCGGGGCTGCCGACTTCTACCAGCTGCTGCGCGACCAGCGGGCCGATGTCTACCTGCTGCAGGAATACATCGCCGAGGTCGACGGGGTGATCGTGCCGATCGACGAACAGGACCGACTGCGGCGGGAGATGCCCGGATACGAGATCGCGGTCGTCGGGGAACTGATCACCCTGTCGCGCTTTCCGATCGTCGACCAGGCGCCGGTCGAAGCGGTCGGGCTGCCGCCGGCACCGGACGACTTCGTCGACTTCTGGCGATACCAGGTGCTGCGGACCGACCTGCGGGTCGACGGCCAGGTGCTGTCGGTGTACAACGCGCACGTGCCGGTGCCGTTGTGGGCCGGCGGACCCAGTGTGTTCAGCCGGCAGTTCCACGACACCGTCCGGGAGCAACACCAGCGGCGCGTCGCGCAGTTGCGGGCGCTCTCCGCGGACGTGGCCGGCAACGCGAATCCGGTGCTCCTGGCCGGCGACCTGAACACCACCCCCGCGATGGGGGACCTGCGCCGCCTGCCGCCCGGGCTGCGCGACGCCGTCCCGGCCAGCAGGTCGCTCTACCCCGCCTCGTGGCAGGCGGGACAGCTACCGGCCTGGCGGCTGGACTGGGCGCTGGTGTCCGACGCGGTGACCGTGCACCGCTACGAGTTCGGCGACGCTCGCGGGATGTCCGACCACCTGCCACAGACGATCTG
Organism: Micromonospora sp. LOL_023; assembly: GCF_048060115.1. Lineage (NCBI taxonomy): Bacteria > Bacillati > Actinomycetota > Actinomycetes > Micromonosporales > Micromonosporaceae > Micromonospora > Micromonospora sp. LOL_023. The sequence goes on along the minus strand of NZ_JBHMIM010000012.1, from coordinate 95,120 downwards.
GATGTCGCTGTGAGCCGCCGACCACGGGTGTCGGTGGTGATTCCGACCTACAACAAGGCCAAGACCCTGGCCGAGTGTGTCCGCGCCGTGTACCGGCAGACCCACCAGCCGGCCGAGGTGATCGTCGTGGACGACGCCAGCACCGACGGCTCGCGCGAGATCGCCGCCGGTCTGCCCTGCCGGCTGGTCTGTCTGCCGGTCAACCGGGGCGTGTCCGCCGCCCGCAACGCCGGCGCGGCCATCGCCACCGGCGACGTACTGTTCTTCGTCGACTCCGACATCGCGCTCGCGACCGACGCCATCGGCAACGCCCTGCGGGTGCTGCGTGAGTACCCGGACTGCGGCGTGGTGCAGGGGATCTACGACGCCGAACCGTTCGTCGCCGATGGTCCGGTCGAGGTCTACAAGACGCTGTTCGAGCACTACTGGCGTCGGCGCCGAGCCGGAGTCGCGGACGCTACGCTGTTCGCCCTCACCGCGATCCGCCGGCCGGCCTTCGACTCGGTGGGCGGCTTCGACGAGAGCCTGCGTGACGCGGAGGACATCGAGTTCGGTACCCGGCTGCCGGACCGGTACCAGATCCGGATGTGCGCGGACGTGGTCGGGCGGCACGACGACGTCGACCGGCTCCGGCCCTTTCTGACCGAACATGTCCGCCGGGCCGTCAGCTACGGCGGGCTGCTCGCCGGAACCCTGCTCGGCCCGGGGCGCCGTAGTGTGCACCGCCGTACCGTGCCCGTACCGGCGACGGCCGATGGCCCGACCGGTGCCCAACGTCCGACGTCGGGTATCGACGTCGGCGCCGTGGCCGCGATGCTCTGCTGCGTGGCGACGGTGACGACCGTGCCGTTGGCCGCCGTCAGCTGGTGGCTGCTGATGGTGCCGGCGGTACCGTTCGCGGCCTTCGCTGGCATCGACAGCGGACTGTTCTGGTTCGTTCGTCGGCGCAAGGGAAGTCTGTTCATGGTGTACTTCCTGGGGATGCACTTCCTCATGCACACCACTCAACTGACGGGCATGGCAGTCGGCTTCGCCGCCGGCGTGTGGCGTACGGCGCGGCACCGGTCGACCCCTGCGACGGGGGCGGCCCGGTGATCGGCACCGCACCGGCCGGGCGCCGGGCACGGTGCTGGCGGGTCGCAAACCGAATCCTCGTCGCCGTCTTCGTCGGACTGCTCGCCATCGGCCTGGTGAGCGTGCTGCGTAACCAGGACTGGGCGCCGGTCCGGGAACTGGCCACCTCACTGGACCCGACCACGGTCTATCTCACGGTGGCCGCCGCGTTCGCGATCAGCTGCGTCGGTCTGATCTTCGGCGTGCTGTCCTGGCGGGCGATCTTCGTCGACCTCGGTGCGAAGGTCGACACCTGGACCGCAGCCCGGATCTTCTTCGTCGGTTTCCTCGTCAAGTTCGTGCCCGGACGTTTCGTGGCTCTGCCGGTACTGCTGCGGCTGGGCAAGGCGGTCGACGTCGGTCCGGTACGGCTGGCATCGGTCTTCGCCCTCAGCTGGAGCATCGTCGCCCTCACCGGCCTGACCGTCGGGATCGCCGCCGGGCCATCGGTGGGCGGCGGCGGAATGTGGTGGCTGCTCGCCGCCGCCCTGCCAGTGACGATGCTGCTGATCCGGCCCGACCTGCTCGATCGTGGCATCCGGCTCGCGGCCCGGTTGCTGCGTCGACCGGCGCCGCAGGTCAGCGCGTCACCGACGGGCGTACGCCGGGCGATTGTCGCGCAGGCGCTGTCGTGGATCATCTCCGGCCACCACCTGTGGTTGTTGGCGGTCGTCGCGGGTGCTCCACCCGCCGGCTCGTACCTGGTCTGCGTCGCCGGGTTCGCCCTGGCCACCGTCACCGGCCTGCTGGTCATGGTGGCACCGGACGGAATCGGCGTACGTGAGGCGGTGCTGGCTCTCGCCCTGGCCAGCGTGATGCCGCTGCCGTTGGCCAGCACCGTGGTCCTGGCCAGCAGGCTGGTCACGGTGCTCAGCGACGTGGCGGTCGGTGCCGGTGGGCTGCTGATCGCGCAGTACCTGCACCGACGTCGGCAACGGTCGCTGGCTGCCGTACTCAGCGACCCGGTGACGGTGCGCTGACCGCGACTCCGTCACCGACCGCGATCCGCTGCAGCCAGTTGAGCGCGGATCTGTTCGGCCTCCGGCGCACCGATCGCGCTGAAGTGGGCCAGCGCGTGCCGCCAGTGGTCCCGTACGTCGTCAAGGGTCGGGCCGTGACCACCGGCCGGCGGCGCCGGCCGGGCGTCGGCGAGGCGCTGGCCGGCTCTGGCCAGGCCGGCGTGTGCCCTGGCCTGCTGCGTCCGGTCCCCGATCTGCGCGGAGATCGTCAGTGCCTGCCGGTAGTGGTCACGGGCGGCGGCCGGGTGCCCGACCTGCATCAGTGCGTCGGCCAGACCAACCAGCGCGGATGCTTCGCCGACCGGCTGGCTGGAGTCGCGGTAGATGGCCAGGGCGCGCCCATGGTGCTCGGCGGACTCGCGGAACCGTCCGAGGCGGGCGTGCAGTTGGCCGAGGGAATTTAGGGCGAACGCCGTTCCCACCCGGTGGCCGATCCGCCGGCACAGGGCGATCGCCTGGTCCAGGCGTTCGGCCGCTTCGGTGTAGCGGCCCTGGAGCACGTGAACCCATCCGAGATTGCCCAGCGCCATCGCCTCGCCGTGCGCCTCGCCGGTCTCCCGTAGCAGGACCAGCGCCTGCCGTAGGTAGGTCCGGGCCTGGTCGTACTGGCCCTGCTGACCGTGAAAGACCCCGAGGTTGCCCAATGCGCGCGCCTCGCCCGCCCGCTCACGGGTCATCCGGTAGAGAACCAGCGCCCGTTGCAGGTGATCGGCGACCAGCTTGCGATGGCCCTGCATGCCGTACACCACGGCGATGTTCGTCATCATGTGCGCCTGCGAGTCCCGGTCCCCGATGGCTTCGGCCGCCAGCAGTCCGTGATGGTGCACGGTCACCGCGTCCGGGTAGTGACCGGCCCCCTCCAGGTACCGGAACATGGTGAGGACGAGGCGGCGGGCATGCTCCGGCCAGCCGTGCCCGGCGGTGTGTACGACACCGGCGACCAGGTTGGCCCGTTCCTGTTCCAGCCAGGCACGGGCCTCCGCCGCGTCGGCCAGCGGCCGGGCCGAGACCGCCGGCCCGGTGACCGTCGGCCGGCGGTGCCGTTCCGCCGGGCAGGTCAGGTCCATCGCCGCGGCGGCGGTCTGCAGGTAGTGGTCGAAGAGGGCGGTCATCGCGCGATGCCGCTCCATCGGCGACTCCTGCTGCTCGGCGAGATCCACCGCGTACGCCTGGAGCAGGTCGTGCATCCGGTAGCGGTTGCCGTGGCCCCGCTCGACCAGGTGGGCGCGCGCCAGCAGGTCCAGCAACCGGCGGGCGTCCGGCGTCCGACCACCGATGATCGCGGCCGCCGCATGGGACTCCAGATCGGGGCCAGGGTGCAGGCCCAGTAGCCGGAACGCGCGGGCGGCATCGTCCGGAAGGTTGAGATAGGACCAGGAGAACACCGCCCGTACGCCGGTCCGCAGGTCACCACCGGCGTCGAGGAGATCGAGCCGCCCGTGTTGGTCGGCCAACTCCCGGACCAGCTCGCCCAGTTGGGTGCCCGGCCGGGTGGCGGCCATCTCCGCCGCGACCCGCAGGGCCAGCGGGAGCCGGGCGCACTGCGCGGCGAGTACGGTGGCCGCGGCGTGTTCGGTGGCGACGCGGGCGCCGATGAGCCGCTGGATCAGCGCTACCGCATCGTCGGGCGGCAGCGGATCGAGGTCGAGCCGTCGGGCGCCGTGCCGGGCCACCAGTCCGGCCAGGGAGTCGCGGCTGGTGACCAGAACCAGGCAGGACGCGGAGCCGGGCAGTAGCGGACGGATCTGTTCGGCGGATGCCGCGTTGTCGAGCACCAGCAGCATCTGCCGTCCATCGGTCAGGCTCCGGAAGCAGGCTGACCGTTCGTCGACGTCCAGCGGCAGGTCGGGCCCGCTGACACCTAGCGCCCGGAGGAATCCGGCGAGCGTGTGCCCGGGGGATACGGGCTGGGCCTCGTCATAGCCCTGCAGGTCGACGTAGAGCTGGCCATCGGGGAACTGGTGGCGTACCCGGTGCGCCCAGCGGATCGCCAGCGCGGTCTTGCCGACGCCAGCGGTACCGGACACCGCCGCGACCGTGATCCCGGTCAGCCCGGCGTCGTCCCCGGTGCTACTGCTGGCGGCGCTGAGGATGTCGTCGAGCTGGGCCAGTTCGCCGACCCGGCCGGTGAAGTCCGGGATGTCGGCGGGCAGCTGGGCGGGGACCGCGCCGGTCGCTCGGGTGGCCAGCAGCCGGGGTGCTTCGGCGGGTACGCGTTTGGCCGCGCCGGCCGGTTCGTCGTCGTGTAGCAGCGCCGTGTGCGCGGCGGTCAGCTCCGGCCCGGGATCCACACCGAGTTCGTCGGTCAGACGATGGCGCACCCGATGGTAGGTGTGGAAGGCGCGGGCCCGCTGTCCGGCGGCCTGGTAGCCGCGGATCAGCCGGGCCTGGGCCGCCTCGTCCAGCGGCTGTGCCGAGGCGGCCTCCTCCAGCGCCGGGACCGCCTCGGCGGCCCGCCCGGCACAGATCATGACTTCGCCGTACCGGGCGAGCGCGGTGTGCCGCTCCTCGACCAGCGCGACCACCCTGGGATGTCCGGTCAGGACCGGCAGGTCGGCCATTGGCGGCCCCTGCCACAGGGCGAGGGCCTGTTCGAGCTCGGCGGCGGCGCCGTCCAGATCGCCGCAGCGTTGCAGGCCGGCCGAGGCCACCAACCGTTCCCGGAAGTTGAGCGCGTCGACGCAGGACGTCGGCAGACACAGCGCGTAGCCGTTGCCGACCTGTCGGAGCACGGTGCTGGGGGCGCGTGGCCGACGGTCTGGCTCGAGCCGGCGCCGGAGGTGTTTGATGTGGGTCTGGATCACGTTTCGCGCGCTGGGCGGCGGGCTACGGTCGGCCCACACCGCTGTCGATATCTCCGAGGTGCCCACCGGCTGGCCGCAGGCGATCGCGAGCAGGCCCAGGACGGCCCGTTGGGCCGTGGGTCCGAGATCCAGCTGTACGCCGTCGCGCCAGGCGGAGACCTGGCCGAGGATCTGGATACGCAACGTCGTCACCCTCGCCAGTCGTGCCGGTGCCGCCGCTCGTAACGGGTTGGCCGTGTCCGGCGGTCGGATCACCAACAAACTAAGCCACGTGGACTGCCGTCGCAATCCTCAGTCCAGAATGACCAGGGTGAATCACTGTCATAGACGAAAGTCAGGTGTCCGAATCGGACGAAACGACCGGTGGCGTAGGTATTCATCGCTTCCCTTGTCGAGGTGTCCGCCGTTGGTGACGGTGTCGACCTTGGGAGCTTCCGTACGGTTTTGACGATCCGGTAGACAGTAAATCTGCTTTCCAGTATCGCTTGTCAATTGAAGCTATTTCGCGCTGAGTCTGCTGAGCGGCGACAAAGTGTGCCGTTTGAGGCGATGTTTCGCGGCGGTCGACGTCCACCCCGGGTGCCGGGTGGGCACCGGGTGTGGACGTCGACCGCCGGTCGACGGTCACTCCTCGGCGAACTCCTCGCCCGAGTCGTCGTCGCCGAAGGCGTCGAAGACCTCCCCGGCGATCATCCCGCCGGCGAAGCCGAGTGCGGCGCCGCCGACCGCGCCGGCCACCATCGCGCCCATGCCCGCCCCGCTCCGCGGCTCGCCGTGATGTCCGCCGCCGTACGCCGCCGGACCGTATCCGCCGAGGAAGGACTGTCGCTGAGCCATCGCCTCACGTACCCAGGCGTCGACCTGGGCGGTCCAGTCGACCCGGTCGGCGTCGGCGTGGCTGACCCGGTACCGGCCGTACGAGTCGTGGCCGGCGGTGAAGAGTCCGCCCCGCTTGTCGAACTCCAGGATGACGTCCACACCGTACTCGCTGGCGATGAAGGTCAACTCGACCTCGCGGATGCCGTTGGCGTACTGCGGCGCCGCGTAGTACTCGATCTCCTGGTAGAAGGGGAGCGTCTGCGGCACCCCGTGGAGCCGACCGTGCTCCAGGTCCGCGCCCTTGAAGGCGAACCCCAGCCGGGCGAAGGATTCCAGGATGCGGTGCTGCAGCCCAAGCGGGTGGACCTGGACCGGGTCGAGGTCGCCGCGGTCGATCGCGCCGGGGATGGCGACCTCGGTGCGCAGCCCCATGGCCATCCCGTGCAGTGGCTGTCCGTACATGGCGGTGACGGGGGTTTCCCATGGTACGGCGAACTGGAAGGGCAGCGAGAGCCGTTGGCCTTCGGAGAGGTGCAGGCCGCCGGCCACGCCGACCCGGAGGAACTCCGCCACCGCGTTGTGGTCCTCGCCCCCGGCCTCCACCTCCACCCGGGTCACCAGACTGACGGTGATCTGGTCCAACTGCACGTCGTGACTGCCGCCGACCAGATTGACCTGGCCGGCGAGGACCGCGCCCGGCTGCACGTCGGGGTTGGACAGCACGGTGTCGACACTGGGGGCGCCGATGCCAAGTGCGCCCAGCATCTTCTTGAAGACCACGTACGTACCTTTCGTTTCTTGGTGGTCGTGCCACGTCGACTGCAGTCGCCGAGCACTTCTACAGTGGATATAGTGAAACATACCGCCTGTTTCTGGGCGGTCGCTGTGAATCGTCGTGGGCCCGGTCGATCCGTTGGTGTTTCACGCCCTACCGATCCCCCGGCTGTGGGAATATGCGTTTTATGTCGGACTTCTTGGTTGCGGCCTTCGGGTCGGTTCCTTGGGCGATCGCGGCTTTTGCGATCGCCGGACTGCTCACCGTCGTGTGCAGCGTCCGGCTGGTGGCGCTGGGCGACGCGCTCGCGGATCGGACCGGCTGGGGCGAAGCACTGTTCGGCGCGGTCTTCTTCGCATTGGCGACGTCGTTGTCGGGCATCGTGATGACTGCGGTGACCGCAGCCAACGACGTCCCGCAGCTCGCCTACAGCAACGCCGTCGGGGGGATCGCCGCGCAGACCACCGCGATCGCCGTCGCGGACCTGTTCTACCGCCACGTCAATCTCGAACACGCGACGGCGTCGCTGGCCAACCTGCTCTTCGGGTGCCTGCTGCTCGCGTTGCTCGCGCTCGCGTTGCTCGCGACCTTCACCCCGGACCTGGCGGTAGCGGGGATCCACCCGGTCTCGGCGCTCATGATCGGCTGCTACCTCGGCGGCGGGCTGATCGTCCACTCCGCCGACGCTACCCCGTACTGGCAAGCGGTCGACACCGTCGAGACCCGCCGCGATCAACCGCAGAGCCACGGCGATCTGGACGGCCGTCCACTGGAGCTGTTGTGGATCCGGTTCGCGTCGGTGGGTCTGACTGTCGCGGCAGGAGGATGGATCATCGCACTGGCCGGTGAGACCCTGGTGTCGGCGACCGGCCTACGGGCCGGGCTCGTCGGCGGGATCCTGATGGGGCTGATCAACGCACTGCCGGAGACCATCACCGCCATCGCCGCCGTCCGGCGCGGCGCGGTGACGCTCGCGGTGGCCGCCATTCTCGGCGGCAACAGCATCGACGCGCTCAACCTCGTGGTCGGCGACCTGTTCTACCGTGGCGGCTCGATCTACCACGCGGTCGGCCCGGACGAACTATTCCTCACCACGTCCGCGATGCTGATGACCACGGTACTGCTCGGCGGGCTGTTGGCCCGGCAGGTCCGTGGCTGGGGGAAGTTGGGCTTCGAAGGAACCCTGTTGCTCGGCGGCTACCTCGCCGTGGTGGCCGTGCTGGCCCTCTGAGTGGTGCTGACCGACGGTGGTCAGGCCGCCGGATCGAGACTGATGACCGCGGTGACGACCGCACCCGGCCCAGGAACGGCGCGTTCGATGAGCAGTTCGGCGCAGAGCTGTCGACAGATCCACACGCCACGCCCGCCGGCGCATGCCTGGTCCGGCGGGGAGGTCCCGACAAGTAGGTCGGCGATGCCCGGACCGTCGTCGCTCACCTGGCAGAACAGGATGCAGCTCTGGCGCCACAGTCGCAGCCGGCCGCTGCCACCGCCGTGACGTATCGCATTCGTCGCGAGCTCGCCCGCGACGATGAGCAGATGCTCGGTCTGCTCCGCGGAGATCCCCAGCAGCGGGGCATGGGCGGTCAACGTGGCACGTAACCCGTAGAGCCCATCGCCGTCGAACGGCTGGTCGACGAGCCCGTCCGGCGGCGCTGTGCCGTCCGGGCGGCCGCGCGCCTCGGCCCAGGCGGGATCAGGGCTGTTCATGGCGTCTCTGTACCCGAAGTTGAGCCACGTCGTCGGCACCGACCAGGGCCAGAACGGTGCCGACGAGACGCCGACAGGTGACGGTCATCCGGCGGGTCCTCGGCAACGCGCGGGCCGCAGCGACGACGATGCCGGCGCAGGCCCCGTCGATGTAGTCCAGGCCGGTCAGGTTCAGATGCACGTGTCGATCGATGCGGATCGACTCGGCCAGCGCCAGCTCGAGGACATCCTTGTGCCGGTAGTCCAACTCGCCGGCGACCCGTACCCCGGGCGGGCTGTACTGGCGGCAGACCCGCAGCAGTGGATGTTCCAGGTACACCTGGGCGGCGACCGTACGGGGGTGGGCCCGGGCGGCGAAGGCCAGCGTGACCGCGTCGAACCGTTCCCGGTCGTACTGGCAGATCAGGCAGAGCTGGCCGTGCGCGAACAGTTCGGCTACCAACGACTCGAACTCGAGCAGTTGCTCGGCGGAGGCGAACGGACGGGTCGCCCAGCACATGTCCGCCGTCACCCGCAGCCCGGGGTAGCCCTCCTGGCTGGCGAGCTGTACCTCCCCGGCGAGGATCTCCACCATGGTGGCCGCGTCGGCCGTCGCGCCGCCGAGTAGTGACTCGGTCGCCGAGGTGATCCGTAGCTGACCTCGCCGCAGCGCCGAGCCTGGCCGTACCGAGCGCTCGTGCAACTCACCGGTGAGTTCGTCCGGGCTGACGGAGTCGGTCAGACACACCACCTTCTGTCCGGCCCGCAGCCCACCACGGACAAATGCCGCAACCAGGTCCAGCCGTTCCTCCTGGTCGGAGAAGGTCAGGCAGGCATGGTCACCGACGCCGAGCGCGCCAACCGCAGCCGTGTCCGCCATCGTCGGTCCGCCTGTTCGTGATCGGGGAGGATGCCTGCCACCTTAAGCGTTGCGCCGGACGAGCTGGGGACATCCCCCTCCTACGGTGCCTGGCCGGTCGCCGGTCCGCCGTTGAACGGTCTGCCCGCGCGCTGCGTACCACCTGGCGCAGTGAGTGTCGGACAACCGGAATCGTGGAGCGGACGTGGTGAACCGGGAGGGTCGCATCGGCGGTCGGGGCTACGCCGGGAACAGCCGTGGCACTGTCGGGCGCCGGACCACACCGAGCCGACATGCCCGGTCCGGCGGCGGCGCGTCCCGCCGGTCACTGTTCGGCTTCGGCGTACTCGGCATGCTCGCCGTGGCCGGCGTGGGCTATGTCCTGCACGAGTCCGGCGGTCTGCCGGCGGCGGCGAACGCCGGCCGGGCGAGGACCGCCGGAGGCGAGGGCGCCACGACCGCGCGGACGCCGTCGGCCAGCCCGGATCCCGCCGCCGAGCAGCGCGAGCGTGCGGTCCTCGCTGCCGAGAAGGTACGCGAGTTCACGGCCGGGCTGCCCAGCCGACTGAGCTTCGCGGCGGTCGACCAGACCACCGGTGCCGGCTTCCGGATCGGCGACGGTCCGCGGTTCCAGACCGCGAGCATCGTGAAGGTCGACATCCTCGCGGCCCTGCTGCTCCGCCGCGGCGACTCGGCGCTCACCGCCGCCGAGCGCCGGTCCGCCGAGCGTATGATCACAGTCAGTGACAATGCCTCCGCGACCGAATTGTTCGGGGTGATCGGTGGAGTTTCCGGGCTGAACCGGGCCAACGACGACTTCGGGATGACCGAGACCCGGCCCACCCCGTCGTGGGGGACCACCACCACGACGGCGGCCGACCAGATCCGGCTGCTGCGCACGATCGTCGCCGAGGATGGTCCGCTGCGGCCAGGCGACCGTGGTCTCGTGCTGGAGTTGATGAGCCAGGTGGTCGACGGGCAGCGGTGGGGCGTATCCGCCGGGGCTGGTTCGACAGGCGCCCAGGTCTGGCTCAAGAACGGGTGGGACACGGTCGACGCGCACTCCGGCCAGTGGCTGGTGAACAGTATCGGCCGGATCGTGGAGGGTGACCGTGACTGGTTGGTGGCCATCCTGTCCGACCACCACGACACCCTCGATCAGGGTGTCGCGGTGGTGGAGCAGGCGGCGGCGATCGCCTTCGACGCATGGCGTGGCTAGCGGTGGGGCGGCGTACTGGTCAGGCCGGGCCGAAGGCTTGATCGCACGCCTGCCGGAGAGCCGTCTGTGCGGCCGAGATCGCCAGATTCCCTTCGATCGGGTCCTGATCGCCGGCCCGCCGCGAGATGTCCTCGAGGTCCTTGCCCCGGGCCACGACCGTGGCGTCTACCGAGGCCTGGGCCTGGCGTCCAATCGCCCGGTTGACGTCGTGGTTGAGTTCGGCCGCGCCCAGTTCACGCAGATCCTGGCAGGCCTGCCAGCCCTCCGCATCGGCCGGCGGGGTCGGCGAGGCGCTTTCGCTCTGCGTCGGCACGGCGGTTGCCTGTAGCTCTTCGCCCCTGGTCAGCGCGCCGATTGCGAGGACCAGTACGGCCAGCACGATCGGCGCGAGAATCCACAGCCAGATCGCCCGACGACGCGATCGGCGGGGCGGCGTGAATCCAGAGTGGCCGACTGGGGCGGAGTAGGGGTGACTCACGGTGATGCCTCTCAAGGTCCGACTGGGCAAGGGAAGGCGAGGGAAGCAACGGGTTGCCGCATAGCGGACATCAGCGACGGTGCCTTATATATTTGTAAACGTCACGTTTGTATGTCGCACGTTGCCCCATGGTAGGCGTTTCGCTGCGGAAGGCAACCCATCCATCTTCCTGGACGGCCCGGACGATGGTGACGTCGTAGCCGGCCCGAAACCCAGGGCTGTCAGACTGGAGCGGTGTATGACGTCGACGTGCTAGTGATCGGATCCGGCCCCAGCGGACAGAAGGCGGCAATTGCCGCGGCGAAGCTCGACCGGCGCGTCACGGTCGTCGAGCGGGCGCACATGCTCGGCGGGGTGTGCATCAACACCGGGACGATTCCGTCCAAGACCCTGCGGGAGGCGGTGCTCTACCTGACCGGCCTCAACCAGCGGGAGGTCTACGGCCGCAGCTACCGGGTCAAGGATGACATCACGGTCACCGATCTGGCGGCGCGGACCCAGCACGTCATCGGCCGGGAGATCGACGTGACCCGCAGCCAGCTGAGCCGCAACCGGGTACGGATAATGACCGGGACCGCCCGATTCGACGACCCGCACACCGTCGTCGTCACCGACGCGACCGGGCACGGCAACAAGGTCACCGCCGAGAAGATCGTCATCGCGGCGGGAACCAGGCCGGCGCGTCCAGGCAGCGTCGATTTCGACGAACGGACGATCATCGACTCCGACGGCATCATCAACATCGAACGGGTACCGCAGTCGATGGTCGTCGTCGGTGCCGGCGTGATCGGCATCGAGTACGCCTCGATGTTCGCCGCGCTCGGCACTGAGATCACCGTGGTCGAGCGACGTGACCGGATGCTCGAGTTCTGCGACCTGGAGATCGTCGAGGCTCTCAAGTACCACCTGCGCGATCTCGCGGTGACGTTCCGCTTCGGCGAGGAGGTCGCCTCGGTGCAGCGCCACCCACGTGGTGCCGTCGCCGTGTTGGAGAGCGGCAAGCGGATCGCTGCGGACACCGTGCTGTACTCCGCCGGGCGCCAGGGCGTCGCCGCCGATCTCGACCTGGAACGGGCCGGCCTGACCGCCGACTCACGCGGCCGGGTCAAGGTCAACGACAACTTCCAGACCGAGGTCGGGCACATCTACGCGGTGGGTGACATCATCGGTTTCCCCGCGCTGGCCTCGACGTCGATGGAGCAGGGCCGGCTCGCCGCCCACCACGCGTGTGGCGAACCCGCCCGTGGCATGCCGCAGCTGCAGCCGATCGGCATCTACACGATCCCGGAGATGAGCTTCATCGGTGCCACCGAGGACGAGCTCACCGACAGGCGGGTGCCGTTCGAGGTCGGCGTCGCCCGCTATCGGGAGCTGGCCCGGGGGCAGATCATCGGGGACTCGTACGGGATGCTCAAGCTCCTGGTCGCCGCGGAGAGCCACGAACTGCTCGGCGTGCACATCTTTGGCACGGGCGCGACCGAGCTGGTCCACATCGGTCAGGCGGTGATGGGCTGCAACGGCACCATCGACTACTTCGTCGACGCGGTGTTCAATTACCCGACTCTCGCCGAGGCGTACAAGGTCGCGGCGCTGGATGCCATGAACAAGATGCGTCACCTGGCCCAGCTGCACGACTGAGCCGCCGGCCGGCAGCTCGGTCCGGGTTGCCGGCACACCAGTCAGTCCGGCGCGGTCGGTCCGCGTCGTGCGGTCGCTCGCCGCTCGAGCGCCACGGCGGCGAGCACCAGACAACCGGTCATCGGCACCACCAGTGGGATCAGCTGCCAGGTGACCAGTACCAGCCCGCCGATGGCAAGCCCGAGTAGCGCGGTTGCGCCCGGATCGGTGCGCACCGCGCGTACCGTCGCCGCCCGCAGCAGGTCCGACCAGCGCGACCCCGGCCGCCAGTCGGCCGCCGCCCGCAGCGCCACGACCACGAGTGCCACCGCGGCGAGCAGGCACACCGCCGCCACCACGTCGCCGCCCGGCAACTGCCCGGTGCGGACCACCGCGGCGTCGAAGCCCAGCAGCGCCCCGGCGGCCAGCGCGGCGAGCGACCACGGCCAGCTACCCGGGGTCGCGGCCCACACCCGCGCCGGGTAGGTGCCGATCCGGGTGCTGCCGGTGCCATCTACATGGGCCCGCAGGTGCGTGCACCCGGCGGCCAGCGCGGCCAGCAGGGTCACCAGCGCAAGCGCACCGACCAGCACCAGCACCCCAACCAGCAGGGTCTCGCCGAACAGCGCGAACCGGACACCGCGCGGACGGGTCCCGGCCGGGCCGATCCCGGTCAACCCTTCAACCCCGAGGTGGACACCCCTTCGACCAGGAACCGCTGGAAGAACAGGAAGAACCCGATGACCGGCAGCAGCGCGAGCATCGACATCGCCATCAGCGCACCGTAGTCGGACAACGTGGTCTGGTCTATGTAGAGCTGCAGGGCCAGCGGCAACGGATACTTGTCCGGCGTGCTGAGGTAGATCAGCGGGCCGAGGAAGTCGTTCCAGGTCCAGATGAACGTGAAGATCGCGGTGGTGATCATTGCTGGCCGGGACAGCGGCAGGACGATGTGCCAGAAGGTGCCCCACTGCCCGGCACCGTCGATCCGGGCGGACTCGTCCAGCTCGTTCGGGATGTTGCGCATGAACTGCACCATCAGGAAGACGAAGAACGCCTCGGCCGCCAGGAACTTGCCCAGCAGCAGCGGCGCGTAGGTGTCCACCAGCCCGAGGTTCTGGAAGACCGCGTACTGCGGGACGAGCAGCACGTGGAACGGCAGCAGCAGCGTGGAGATCATCAGCACGAACATGGTAGACCGGCCACGGAACCGTAGCCGGGCGAAGGCGTACCCGGCCAGCGCGGACGACGCGACCGTGCCGACCACGGCGAGCACCGCCAGCACCGTCGAGTTCCAGAAGAACCGCCAGACGCTGATACCGGCCATGCCCTCGGCCGCGCGCCGGTAGTTGTCGGTCGTCGGGTCGCCGGGCAACAGCTCCAGATCGCCGATGATCGACGCCGAGGGCGTGAACGACGCGGAGACCACCCAGGCCACCGGGTAGAGAATGACGGCGAGCAGCGCCAGCGCTGCCAGGTGCCACCCGAGGCTGCCCCACCGGCGGCGTCGGCCGGCCCGCCGCCGCACGGCACCGGCCGGGTTCGTCGCGACCCGCTCGACGGTGCTCATCGGTTGTCTCCCGAGTAGTGGACCCAACCCCGGGCGGTACGGAACAGCATCGCGGTCACCAGCCCGACGCCGAGCAGCAGCATCCAGGCCATCGCCGAGGCGTAGCCCATCCGGAAGTCGGTGAAGCCCCGGTCGTACAGGTAGACCGTGTAGAACAGGGTCGATCCGGCCGGGCTGCCGTTGCGTCCACCGATGACGTACGCCGAGGTGAAGATCTGGAATGAGTTGATCGTCTCCAACAGCAGGTTGAAGAAGATCACCGGGGAGATCATCGGCACCGTCACCGACCAGAACCGGCGCCACCGACCGGCGCCGTCGACCTCGGCGGCCTCGTAGAGCTCACGGGGGACCTGCTTGAGTCCGGCAAGGAAGATCACCATCGGCGCACCGAACTGCCAGGCGGCCAGCAGCACCAGCATCAGCAGCGAGAAGTCGGGGTTGCCGACCCAGCCGCCGACGCGGACACCGACGGTGCTCAGCAGCCGGTCGACCGCGGCGTCGTCGCTGAACAGCGCCTTCCAGGCGATGGCGACGCTGACGCTGGCGCCGATGAGCGACGGGCCGTAGAAGGCTGCCCGGTAGACGCCCTGGCCGCGCCGCTGGCTGTTGAGCAGCATCGCCACCGCCAGCGCCGCCGCGAGCTTGACCGGCACGGCCAGCAGCACGTACGTCCCGGTCACCTGGACCGCCCGCAGCCACCGGCTGTCGTCGAAGAGTCGTCGGTAGTTGTCGATGCCGACCCATTCCGGCGTGGTGAACAGGTTGTAGTCGGTGAACGACAGGTAGAGCGAGGCGGCCATCGGGCCGATCGTCAGCAGCAGCATGCCGACGATCCAGGGGGACAGGAACAGGTAGCCGGCCAGATTGTCACCGGGCCGGCGCCGCCGCGACGTCGTCACCGGCCGTTCGCCAGCGGCGGGCCCGGCCCGCGTCGCGGTCACCGTGTGGATGGGCATCGGTGGATCTCCTCGCCGGTCAGGACTGGAGGATGTCCTCGGCTTCGGTGAAGAACTGGCCAACGGCCTGCTGCACGCTGATCCGGCCGTAGTGCAGTTCCTCGCTGATCCGGATGAACGCGGCCTCGATGCCGCCGGCACCGCGCGGCGGGGCGGGCGGTGCCTGGGTCAACTGGTCGGCGATCGTCTCCTCGTAGGCGGCGACGTCGGCGAGCGGCCCGGCGAGTTCGGCTGCCTCGCGCTGGGCGTTGGTGGCCGGCAGACCACGGTTGCCGCCGAAGATCCGGCCCACCTCCGGATCGTTGATCATGAAGGAGATCAGCTTGGCGGCGGCTTCGGGATGCTCGGTCCGCGCCGACGCGCTCAGCAGCATCGCCGGCTTGAGGTACTGGCCGAGTCGCCCCGGCTCGTCGCTCGGCAACGGGCCGAGGCGGATCTCGGTGTCGGTCTCGCCCGCGTAGCGGACCAGGAAGTTGTCCCAGCTGAGGTCGGACGCGGCCAGGTCGTCCACCCACAGCGAGGCCGGCTTGATCTGGACCGCAGTCTCCACCGGCAGGACGACATCCTGGGCGATCAGCTCCTGCCCCTGCTGCCAGAACCGCGCCAGCCGCTCCTCGTCGAAGCCGAGTTGGCCGTCCTCGGTGAACAGCGCGCCACCCTCCTGGCGGAGCTGCGCTTCCAGGTTGTAGATCACGCCGGTGTAGTTGCCGCCGCCGTAGACGCCGGTGGCGGACTTGATGGCGGCCATCGCGGCGTGGTAGTCGGCCCAGGTCCAGCCGACCTGCGGGGCGGGCACGTCGGCCTGGGCGAACAGCGCCGGGTTGTAGAACATGCTCCAGGTGTTGCCGCCGATCGGCACCGCGTAGCGCGCGTCGTCGACCTCGCCCACGCCGTCGAACCCGGTGAGCAGATCATCGAGTACGAGCGCGTCGCCGGTCTGTTCGTCCAGGTCGTACAGGACGCCGCGGTCGGCGTACTCGCGCAGGTAGGAGAAGTCCATCTGGAGTACGTCCGGCATGTTGCCACCGGCGGTCTCGGTGGTCAGCTTCTGCCAGTACGCCTCGTACTCCTGGAAGCTGGGTGTCACGGCGATGTCCGGGTTCTGGTCCTCGAACAGATCGATCGCCTGCTGCATGAGGTCGGCCCGGTCGGCGTTGCCCCACCAGGAGTAGCGCAGGGCCACCGGATCCGACCCGCCGTCGTCCCCGCACGCCGCCGCTCCCGTGGCGATCAACGCAAGTGCGGCCGAGGTGGCAACGATTGTCTTGAATCGTTTCAAACTTTCCATGCTGAGCCTCCGGATCCCGGGTGACGAGTAGTGGCATAGATGAGTGACGCAGACCACAGGAACGGGCTTTTCAACGTAGGCTAGGAGGCTGTTACATCCACGTCAATGGTTGTCCTTGAACGTTACAACCAGGCTCCGCCGCGAGCATGATCACTCCGCTGGAACACCGGTCGACGAGACCGACACGGACATGTCCGGGCCGCGCCAGTGGCAGCCCGGGGCGGCGTACCGGGCGCGATGGTCGTACCATCGCGACATGGCAGACATGGTCACGCTGCGCCTGAGTCCGGAGACCTTGGCCCGGGCGCGCGCCGCTGCCGAGCGGGAAGGAATGACCCTCTCCGACTGGATGGACCGCGCCGCCCGCCGGGAGGCCCGGCGCGATTCCGCCCGGGCACACGAGGAGTGGCTGGCCGCCAACCCGGAGGTCCGCGACGAACTCGACGGCTTCGACCGGCTCGCGGACACCCTGGAGTCCGGCTGGTCCGACCTGTCTGACGCGGCGTGAACCGCGGCGAGATCTGGACCGTCGGCGACCGTTCGGACCTGCGCTACCGGGTGGTGGTGCTCTCCGGCGACACGCACAACGAACGGCCCCGGGCGGCGCCGTACTGTGCGCCGATCGTCCGCCAGCGGGGCGCGACGACCCTGCCGCCGTTCGCGGTGCCGCTGGCCGAGACCGACCCACTGTCCGGCGTCGTCGTGGTCAACCGGATGCGCCGCATCTCCGGCAATTCCGGCGCGGAACGCGTCGGCATGGTCACCGGCGCCAGCATGGTGCGCCTGGAAGAAGCCATGCGGGACCTGTTCGACCTCTGACGGGTGCATTCCCGGCCGACCGCTGGCGCACCCGCCCCCACCAGTGGTACCACTGTCCGATGGGTATCGTGTCGCCCGGGTTCACGGGCCGTCCACGTTCTCCCGGCGCGGCCACCCTGCCGCCGGGCCAGTACCTGACCGAGGACTTCCCGGTGCTGTCAGCCGGGCCCACCCCACGCATCGACCTCGCCGGCTGGGAGTTCGTCGTCACCGCCGAGGACGGCGGTGAGCAGCGGTGGAGCTGGCCGGAACTGCTCGACCTGCCGAGTGAGGACGTCACCGTCGACATCCACTGCGTGACCCAATGGTCCAAGCTCGGCACCCGCTGGCACGGCGTCTCCCTCGACACGTTGCTGGCCGACGTCGAGACCACCGCCGACTACGCCCTCGCCCACTCGTATGGCGGCTACACCACCAACCTGCCGCTGGCGGACCTGTTCGACGGCCAGGCCTGGATCGCCTACCGGTACGACGACGCCGACCTGGCCCCGGAACACGGCGGCCCGGCCCGGCTGTTGGTGCCGCACCTGTACTTCTGGAAGTCGGCGAAATGGGTCAACGGCCTCCGGTTGCTCACCGACGACGAGCCCGGCTTCTGGGAGACCGCCGGCTACCACGACTACGGGGACCCATGGCGCGAGCAGCGGTACCAGGGCGACTGAGCTGGCGGGTGGCCCGGCTCGCCGGCGTGCGCGACGAGACACCCACCGCGCGTACGCTGATCCTCGATGTCGCGGACTGGCCCGGACACCTGCCCGGACAGCACGTCGACGTGCGGCTCACCGCCCCCGACGGCTACCAGGCCCAGCGCAGTTACTCGATCGCCAACGCCCCGGACGGCGACCGGGTCGAGCTGACCGTGCAGCGGGTCCCCGACGGTGAGGTCTCCGGCTACCTCGCCGGGCCGTACGCCGTCGGTGACCCGGTGGAGATCCGCGGACCGGTCGGCGGCTGGTTCGTCTGGCGGCCGGAGACCACCGACCCGGTGCTGCTGGTCGCTGGCGGATCGGGGATCGTCCCGCTGATCGCGATGATCCGGACTCGCCGCGCCGCCGCCAGCCGGGTGCCGTTCCGGCTGATCTACTCGGTGCGTACGCCGGCCGACGTCTACTACGCCGACGAGCTGCGCAGCCGGGCCCGTGACGACGCCGGACTCGACGTCAGCTACGTCTACACCCGGCAGGCGCCCGAGAGCTGGCCCGGCCAGGTCGGCCGGATCGGGGTGTCCCGGGTCAACACCGACGGCTGGCCGGCCATGCTCGAACCGGCCTGCTTCGTCTGCGGGCCGACCGGCTTCGTCGAGACGGTCGCCGACATCCTGATCGCCCTCGGGCACGACCCACGCCGCGTCCGCACCGAACGGTTCGGACCAACCGGAGGTTGACATGGCCGAACAGCAAGCGACCTCGGTGCTGCCCGACGAGCAGCACCTGGACGGCAACGCCCTCGCCGGGCCGCTCGGCGAGATCTTCGCGGTCGACGTCACCGCCGCTGTCGGCCGCTGCGCGAGCTGCGGCGAGGCCGGCCCGCTCGCCGCCCTGATGGTCTACCCGGCCGCACCCGGCCTGGTCGCCCGCTGCCCGCACTGCACCGGCGTGCTGTTGCGGCTGGTACGCGGACCGCACGACGTCTGGCTCGACCTGCACGGTGCGCTCAGCCTGCGGATCACGATGCCGCCTCACCTGGCCGCCGGTGAGGCGGCGTCAAGATCAATGTGAGCGCCAGATACCCAACCTCGCCGTTTAGGGTATCAAGTGCTCACATCGATCTTGATGGGCCCGGTCTCGCGGGGGCACCTGGCGGTTCGGGCGCGGCGGGCCCCAGGCGCGGCCGTCGCGCGGTCGTGGCCGTCGGAGTGACAACCAAGCTGGCGGTAGAGGGGCCGGCCGTCGGCCGAGGTCTGTAGTCCACCGCGACGATCCCGCGCTGGCGGAACCAGTCGACCAGCCCGGGTGAGCATCACTGCCCGGAGCCGGACCAGCTCCCGACGTCGACGATGGGCGCCGCGCGGGCGACCGCCGAACCGACTGCGGAACCGGGCGGCGGGTCGTCGCTGGCGTCTGCCGCCGCGATCACGCGTCGCGGTCCGGCGCGGCGGCGAAGCCGATCGGCTTGACCATCTGCTGGGCGGTGACGGCGAACCCGGTCGACTCGTACAGCCGGCGGGCCACCGGATTGTCCGCGAAGACGTTGAGCCCGAGCCGGAGCACCCCACGGGCGGCGAGTAGCGGCTCGACGGCGGTCAGGATCGCGCGGCCGTACCCGTTGCCGCGTTGGTCCGCATCGACCTCGATGTTGTAGATCCAGGCCGGCAGGTCCGGCTCGGCCGGGTCGGGTAGGCCGATCCAGATCCAGCCGACCGCTGGTGCGTCGGCGGCATCCGTCGGCCGCGCGGCCAGGAACAGCATCCGATCGGTGGCCAGCCCGGCCGGCAGCAGATTCGTGTGCTGGCGGCCGGACTCGTCCAAGGCCAGGGCGGCGCTGGTCCGCCCGGACCGCACCAGGCTTTCGGCGTACCGCTCCACCAGCACGGGCATCCGTACGTCGAACTCGGCCTGGGTCATCGGGAGCAGCGTCACCGCATGTTGATCTGACGGGGTCACCGGCTCATCGTGACGTACCGGGCCAGGTGCGTCACCCGAATTGCCATGCCGACCGGTCGCGCGCGGTGCCGGGCGAAGGCGCGGACCAGACCCGATCGTCGGTACGGTCGTACTCGCACCGACCCGAGGAGCCACGATGCCCGAGCTGCCCAAGGCCCAGTTCGCCTTCCCAGGTCCGTTGCGCGACCGGCTGGTCGCGGCGATCCTCACCGGCGAGAAGACTTCGACGACCGGGTTGCTGCGCGAGTACGAGTACGGAAACGAGCCACTGCCGCGACCCGGTGAACGGTCGGTGCTGGTGGATTCGGCGGACCGGCCGTGCGCGGTGCTGGAAACCACCGAGGTACGGGTGATCCCGCTTGCCCAGGTGGATCTGGCCCACGCCGTCGACGAAGGTGAAGGGTTCGCCGACGTCGCCCAGTGGCGGCGTGCGCACGCCGCGTTCTGGCAGTCGGCGCCGATGCGTGCCGCCCTCGGCGGTGCCGCCGCCGTCGTCGTCGACGACCAGACCGACGTAGTTGCCGAGAGGTTCACTGTCGTCGAGCGGATCTGGCGGCCGGACGAGGTGGCGGCCGCATACGTTGCTGAAAGTCGAGCCGCCGTCGCCGCTCTGCGCGCCGTCGCGCCCGCAGCGTTCGATCGGTCGACCCGCTGCGAACCGTGGACGGTCCGCGAACTGCTGGCACACACGGTGATCGCGCTCGCCCGTACCAGCGAAATGCTGGACCATCGCGGTGCCGCCGCCGATCGCGGCGGCGATCTGGTCGGGGCCGTCGGCTACTACACGCCGGATGCGCGGTTCCGCGCTGAGGTGAACGGCGCGCGGGTGGCCGACGCTCAGCGGTGGGCTGCCGCCCGGACGCCGGCCGACATCGTCGACGAGTTGGCGGACACGACGGACGCCGTGGCCGCGCGGGTGGCCACGCAGCCACCGGACACGGTGGTGCTCACCCGCCACGGCGACCTGATGCGGCTGGCGGACTTCCAGGCGACCCGGGTGGTGGAGCTGGCCGTGCACGGTGTCGACCTGGCGGACGGGCTCGGCGTCACACCGTGGTCGACCGCGCCGGCGGCGGACCTGGTGGTCGCGCTCGCGACGGGGACGACGCAGTTGCCGCTGCGGGCGGCGCGCGGCTGGGATCGGGCGACCCTGGTACGCGCGGTGACCGGGCGCGGCAGGTCCGGTGAGGTCGAAGACTCCGTCCTGCCGCCGGCAGGTGTCCGGTCACCGTTCTTCGGCGGCACACACCGTCTCGAACCAGTTGGCGAAGAGTAGCGGGCCTCCCTGCCATCGCGACGCCCGGCCGCTGCCCGTAGGTTGACAGCGGCATGGCCACAACGAGACCCTTTCGCAATTCTGACATTTTGTCCTGGAGGTTTGCCGTGGACTGGTCCCTCGGAAACATTCTGATTCTGCTGGTGGTGCTGCTGCTCGGTGCCGTGGCCGGTTGGCTCGTGATGAGCCGCCGCTCCGGCGCGACCCGCGTCACCGAGACCCCGGCGAAGGAGCCGGCGACGGTTGCCGAGGAGCCGGCGGCCACGACTCAGTCGCAGGCCGACCCGGTCGTCCCTGAGCCGTCCGACGATTCCTCTGCAGTGGAGTCCGTTGACCGACCCGCCGAGCCGGTCGCCGCTGCGCCCGCCGAGCCGGCGCCGGTCGCCGACAGCGTGCCGATCGTCGAGCCTGCGCCGGTCGTTGAGCCCACCCCAGTCGTCCCGCCCGCGCCAGTGGTCGAGCCCGCGCCAGTGCCCGACAGTGCGCCGGTCGTCGAGCCTGCGCTGGTCGTCGCCGACGTGCCGGCGGATTCCACACCAGCACTGGCTGACCCGGTTGTCCCGTCGCAGGCCGTGCCGGAGCCGGAGCCGGTCGCCTCGGTTCCCGCGCAGGCGGGACCTGGCCGGGTGGACGACTTCCGGCGCATCGAAGGCATCGGGCCGAAGATGGCCGCAGCGCTGCAGTCCGTCGGCATCAGCACGTATGAGCAGCTGGGCGCGACCGACGAAGCGGACCTGCGTGCGGCGGTGCGCTCCGCCGGGATGCGGGCCACCGCCAGCCTGCCGAACTGGCCGGCGAAGGCCCGGGAACTCGCTGCGCGCAATCAGGGCTGACCGGTCGGCACGGGTTGCGCGTGGTCGGTGGGGACCAAGGTCCCGCTGATCGAGGTCGTCCGGCGGCAGCGATCGATCACCGTCTGCGGAGACGATGAGGTCGAGCACCGGTGGCAGGGTGCCACCGGTGCCGACCGAACGAGGTGATCCGCATGACCGCAGCCGTCCAGGTGCCCCTGAATGCGACCGCGTCGACTCAGCCGACCGAGCCGACCGAGCCGCAGGTCGCGATCGACGATCTCGTGTCCGCCGCTGCCAAGGCGCTCGACGACTACGCCGAGTTCGACCAGGATCGGGTCGACACCATCGTCGGCAAGGCTTCGGTCGCCGCCCTCGGACGGCACAGCGACCTGGCCCGGTTGGCGGTGCAGGAGACCGGCCGTGGCGTCTTCGAGGACAAAGCGGTGAAGAACATCTTCGCCTGCGAGCACGTGACCCACAGCATGGCCACGTTGAAGACGGTCGGCGTGGTCGGCCGGGACGACATCAGTGGCATCGTCGAGATCGCCGAGCCGGTCGGGGTCATCTGCGGCATCACGCCGGTCACCAACCCCACCTCGACCACCATCTTCAAGGCGCTGCTGGCGCTGAAGACCCGCAACCCGATCATTTTCGCCTTCCACCCGGCCGCGCAGCGATGCAGCGCCGAAGCCGCCCGGGTGGTACGGGACGCGGCGGTCGCCGCTGGTGCTCCCGGGCACTGCATCCAGTGGATCGAGCACCCGTCGCTCGAGGCCACCGGCGCGCTGATGCGCCACGACGGCGTTGCGTTGATCCTCGCCACCGGCGGCAACGGAATGGTCCGGGCGGCGTACTCGGCCGGTAAGCCGGCGCTCGGGGTCGGTGCCGGCAATGTCCCCGTCTACCTGGAGCGGACCGCCAACCTGCCGCGCGCCGTCAACGACGTCGTGCTGTCGAAGGCGTTCGACAACGGCATGGTGTGTGCCTCCGAACAGGCGGTCGTCATCGACGACGCGATCTACGCCCCCGCGCTGGCCGAGTTCGCAAAGCTGCACGCGCACCGGGCCACCGTGCAGCAGAAGCAGCAGCTGGAGCAGTTGTTGTTCGGCGCCGTCGCCGGGTCGGCGGGCTGTGCCCAGGCCAAGCTAAACCCGGCGGTCGTCGGCCAGTCGCCGGCATGGATCGCCGCGCAGGCCGGCTTCACCGTGCCCGCCGACACGTCGATCATCCTGGTCGAAGTCGACGAGGTCGGCCCGGCCGAGCCACTGACCAGGGAGAAGCTTTGTCCGGTGCTGGCGGTGCTGCGGGCCGACGACACCGCCGCCGGCATCCGGTACGCCGAGCAGATGGTCGAGTTCCACGGGCTCGGCCACAGCGCGGTCATCCATACCAGCGACGCCGCGCTCACCGAGGAGTTTGGCCGGCGAGTCAAGGCGGTGCGAATCATCTGGAACGCGCCGGCGTCGCAGGGCGCGATCGGCGACATGTACAACGCGATCGCGCCGTCGCTGACGTTGGGCTGTGGCAGCTACGGCCGCAACTCGGTGTCGAACAACGTGACCGCCGTCAACCTGCTCAACATCAAGCGGGTGGCGCGGCGGACCAACAACCTGCAGTGGTTCAAGGTCCCGCCGAAGATCTACTTCGAGCCGCACGCGATCCGCTACCTGGCCGACATGCCGGACGTGCACCGGGTCACCGTGGTCACCGACGCGACGATGACCCGGCTCGGGTTCGTCGACCGGGTGCTGACCGTGCTGCAGGGCCGGGCGCAACGGGTGGCGCTGCAGATCATCGACACCGTCGAGCCGGAACCGAGCATCCGTACTGTCGACGCCGGGGCCGAGCAGATGCGCCACTTCCGGCCGGACACCATCATCGCCCTCGGCGGCGGGTCGGTGATGGACGCGGCGAAGGTGATGTGGCTGCGCTACGAACGCCCCGGAGTGGTCTTCGCCGACATGCGGGAGAAGTTCTTCGACATCCGCAAGCGGGCGTTCACCTTCCCGGCACCGGGCGAGCTGGCCAAACTGGTCTGCATCCCGACCACGTCGGGTACCGGTGCCGAGGTCACCCCGTTCGCGGTGATCACCGACACGGCGACCGGCAAGAAGTATCCGCTGGCCGACTACGCGCTCACCCCGAACGTGGCGATCATCGACCCGGTGCTCGCCGCCGACCTGCCGGCCGTGGTCACCGCCGACAGTGGTTTCGACGCGCTGACCCACGCCACCGAGTCGTACGTGTCGGTGTACGCCAACGACTACACCGACGGGCTCGCCCTGCAGGCGATCCGGTTGATCTTCGCCTACCTGGAGCGGGCGGTGCGCGACGGTGCCGCCGACCCCGAGGCCCGGGAGAGGATGCACAACGCCGGAACCATCGCCGGGATGGCGTTCGGCAACGCCTTCCTCGGCATCGTGCACGCCATGTCGCACACCCTCGGGGCGTCGTTCCACATCGCCCACGGCCGGACCAACGCGATCCTGATGCCGCATGTCATCCGGTACAACGGGGCCCGGCCGGGCAAGCTGTCCGGCTGGCCGAAGTACGAGCACTACCGGGCGCCGGAACGCTTCCAGGAGATTGCCCAGCTGCTCGGCCTGCCGGCGGCCACCCCCGAGCAGGGCGTCGAGTCGTACGCCGCAGCCGTCGAACGGCTGCGTGACGCCGTCGGCATCGAGCCGTCGTTCCAGGCCGTCGGGGTCGACGAGGTGTCGTTCCTGGCCAGCCTGCCGCAACAGGCGATGAACGCGTACGAGGACCAGTGCGCGCCGGCCAACCCACGGATGCCGATGCTCGACGACATGCAGGAGATCATGCGAACCTCCTACTACGGTGCCGACGCGGTGCCGGACCAGTGAGCCGGCAAGGACACCCGGCTGCGGTGCCGCTGACAAGGGACCGGTTCGCCTCCCGTCGAGGGGGGCGGGCGGTCCCGGCGTTCAGATCGTGATACTGACACAATTGCCGCAGGTCGGGCTGCCGCCCTCCGGCTGCTCGAGGCTGTGCCGAGCGTTCCTGGACACGCGTGGATCGTCTACCGGGATCTCTTCCGCAGAGATCACCCCGTCAGCGGTGACGACCATCAGGAAACTGGCCATCCGTTCGCTGAGGGTCCTGATGATACAGACGGCGCTGCCGGCGACCGCCGGCCTGACGCGTACGCGGATCTGCGCCGGTCCGTCACGCTGATACGGCTTCAAATGAGAGTTGAGTACGTACACGGGTTCTCCGGCGGCGCGGTATCCCACGACGCCGAACCGATACCCTTCGTCGTAGCCTGCGCACGACGACGCTGCACCTGCGAGTATCAACCCGAGGTGCGGGTCCGTGTCGACGTTGTTCAGGTGGGCTGTCGCGCATGACGGGTAGAGCCACGGGGTGTGGGGCACGACGGGCCCAGTTGTCGTGCTGACCTGGGCGAGTTTGGCGTCCTCCTCGTTCGGGTGGTTCAGGGCGGTGGCGCTTTGCCACGGCGGCGGTGAGGTGCCGGTCGCGCCGAGCAGGATTGCCAGCTGGAACCGGGCTTCCGCGCCGGGTGCGCATTGGGTACGCCACTGTGCGCAAGCTCAGCCGAAGCTCCTCGGCGGCTGTCGTAGTGGGACGGACCGATCCCGGGGGTGAACTTCGCCTGACCGGCACCTTCCGGATGATTTTCGGCACCGGCGGCGCGCGAGGGCCCCAAGTGCCCAGCCCTGTGGCTGGCCGGAGGCTACTTCCAGCGCGGCGCGGGAAACCGGTGCGGCCCGAGCCGGCCCGGCAAGGCCCGGTGGCCCGGACCGCCGGCGGTGGCCCACTCGGCGACCGCTGACAGGGTCGCGTCGTCGAGGATGTCGCCCAACCACACCGGCCGGGCACCGAGCCGCCGGGCCAGCGGTGTCGGCTGCACCACGACCACGTTGGACCGCTCGCAGGCGTTCAGACAGTCGGCCACCTGCACCGGGACCGCAGAACGCAGCAGCGCGAGCTGCCGGTCATGGTCGATGTCGGGATGCTTGCGTACGGTGCCGCAGCAGCAGCCCCGGCACACCGTCACCCGGGCGGTCTGCCCGAGAGCCGGCTCCGGCGCGGTGGCGCCGGCGGTCACGCCGTGTCGGCGAGTACGGGCCGTCGACCGGCGACCTTCGCCGGGGTGAGCAGTAGGCCGAACACCACGCCGAGGACCGTCCACATCGTCGCCAGCTGGGCCAGTGAGGCCAGTCGGAACTCCCACAGCAGCACCGCCGGGATGTCCGCCGGCACCTCGACGGCCGTCGCCGGCCACAGGGCCAGTAGCAGGGCGTACCCGATGATCGCGACGGCCGTCGCGACCACCGCCCGCAGCGGCTCCGGCCGGGACCAACCGGCCAGCCGACGGTGCACCAGCACCGCCAGCCAGCTGAGTGCCGCCGCCGCGATGATGAACGACAGGTACTGCCCGGTCCGTTGGTTGACCGTTGCCGGGTCGCCGACACCCGGCGGGTTGGCGGGGAACCGGATCGCCGGCAGCAACGCCACCACGACGAAGCCGAGTCCGGCGAGCAGACCGGCCCGGCGGAAGTCGTCGCGGCCGGGCAGCAGGTGCCGGGTCGAGGCGAAGACCACCGCGACGATCGACGCCAGGCACAGTGCGACCGCGACCGTCGCGACCAGCCCACCGAAGACCTGCATGACGCGGCTGACCAACTCGCCGTCGTGACTGTGCCCGCTGGCCCCGCCGGCCGCCCGGCTCTCCTCGACGACCAGCGCCGATTCGATCTGCGGCTCGACGATCAGCAGGGCCGCCACCGAGCCGGCCACCCCGGCGGCCAGCCCGGCCGCCAGGCCACGGCGCAGCACGGTGCCGAACGAAAGGGTGCGCATCGTCGCCGCCGTGCTCAGTGGCACGGTACGCCGAGCGCGTGCCGGCCGTCGTGAGTGAACTCGTGCACGAACTCGGCGGCACCTGCCAGGACGAGTCCGTTGTCCTGTGCGACCAGGTAGATGACGACCGCCGCCACCGCGGCGAGCAGCCAGCCGGCCAGCGGTACGCGGATGGTGGGGGTGGTGCTGGCGGCGTCGCCGCCGACCGAAGATGCAGACATGCCAGGGAATCCTCTCGTCCATGCCTCGTGGCGATGCGGTGCGTGCCACGGCCGGTCTCCTGGCTCCCGGATCGTCGCGATCGTCCCGCCTTCCCAAGCCGCCGTGTGGCGGCCCAGTGGCGTGGTGGAACGGACACTCCCCGGTCACAGTGGCGAGGACCACGCCGGAATTACACCGGCTTCCCGAGCACCGTGGCGTCCGCAGCGTACCGCCGAATCACCGGGCCGGACAATGGCCACCGCCGGGACCAGCAGCGGGACCGGCGCCACATTGACGGTCGAGGCGCCGGTGGGGGAGCATGGCCGGTACGAGCGGTGCGCGGAGGAACCCGGTGCGAATCCGGGGCGGTCCCGCCACTGTGACCGGGGAGGCACGTCCCCTTGAGACAGCCACCGTCGCGACGCGGCGGGAAGGCTGGGACGTGGCGACGATCCGGCAGCCAGGAGACTCCGGCCGCTCACAGGTTCACCGGCACGCGGGCGTGGATACCCGCGGGAGGGATTCACCATGCACCGCTGTCGGCACGCCCGATGAGGCCGTATCCGTTCACCGCCGTGGTCGGCCTGCCCGACCTGCGGCAGGCCCTGCTGCTCGCGGCGGTGCATCCCGGCATCGGCGGGGTGCTGATCCGTGGCGAGAAGGGCACCGCCAAGTCGACGATCGTCCGGGCGCTGGCCGGGCTGCTGCCCGAGGTCGACAAGGTGGTCGGCTGCCGGTTCGCCTGCGACCCGGCCGCACCCGATCCGGGCTGCCCAGACGGGCCGCACACCGCGCCGGCGGCCGGACGTCGGCACCCGGCCACCCTGGTCGAGTTGCCGGTCGGGGCCACCGAGGACCGGGTGGTCGGCACCTTGGACATCCAGCGGGTGCTCAGCGCCGGGGTCAAGGCGTACGAGCCGGGGTTGCTCGCCGCCGCCCACCGGGGTCTGCTCTACGTCGACGAGGTCAACCTGCTGCCGGACCATCTGGTGGATCTGCTGCTGGACGCCGCGGCGATGGGGCGGGCGCACGTCGAGCGCGACGGGGTGTCGGTCAACCACGCGGCCCGGTTCCTGCTGGTCGGCACGATGAACCCGGAGGAAGGGGAGCCGCGGCCGCAACTGTTGGACCGCTTCGGGCTGGTCGTGTCGGTGACCGCGCCGACGCAGGTGAGTGACCGGGCCGAGGTGGTGCGTCGGCGGCTGGCGTACGAGGCCGACCCGGCGGCGTTCGCGGCGACCTGGCGGGCGGCCGACGACCGGTTGGCGCACCGGGTACGTAGTGCGCGGGCGGCGTTGCCGCAGGTCACCTTGCCCGACGCCGAGATCAACCGGATTGCCCGGATCTGTCTGGCGTACCAGGTGGACGGGTTGCGCGCGGACATCGTGATGGCCCGGGCATCCATCGCGTTGGCCGCCTGGCGTGGACTCGCCGCCGTGACCGCTGCCGAGGTACGCGACGCCGCGCGGCTGGCGCTGCCGCACCGCCGCCGTCGGGATCCCCTCGATCCGCCCGGGACGGACGAACAACGCCTCGACGAGGTGCTGCGCGACGAGGGCGGCGACGACCCCGACCCCGACCCTGGTCCGCCGTCGCCACCGGACCCGTCGCCCCCACCGGACCCGTCGCCGGCTGACGCACCGGTGTCGTCGCCGGCTGCCGGATCTGGAGACGACGCCGGTCCTTCCGGTGACGTTGGACCTCCCGACAGCGCCGGATCACCCGTGACCGACGGAGGCTCCGAGGCTGACCCGTCGGGCGGAGCGCAGGCCGGCGGTCCGCCGCCGGTAGCGGCCGGGCCGGCGTACCGGCCGCAGCGGTTGCGGCTGCCCGGCCTCGGCAAGGGCGGCACCCCCGGCCGGCGGTCGGCGGCCCGCGCGGACCGGGGCCGGGTGGTCGGCGCCGACCACCCGCGTGGTCGACTGTCCGGTGTGCATCTGCCGGCGACCCTGCTCGCCGCCGTGGCCCGTGGCTCCCGTGGCATCACCTCCGCCGACCTGCGCGAAGCCCGCTACGTCGGGCAGGAGGCCAACCTGATCCTGTTCGTGGTCGATGCCTCCGGGTCGATGGCCGCCCGGCAGCGGATGGCGGTGGTCAAGACCGCTGTGCTGTCCCTGCTGCGTGACGCCTACCATCGGCGGGACCGCATCGGCATGGTCACGTTCCGGGGTGCCGGTGCCGAGGTGGTGCTGCCACCGACCAGCAGCCACCAGGTCGGAGTCGCCAAGCTGACGCAGTTGCGCACCGGGGGGCGTACCCCGATCGCAGCCGGTCTGCGCGCCACGGCCGCCGTCATCGACGCGGAACGCCGCCGCGACCCGCGGCGGCGGCCACTGGTCCTGCTGGTCACCGACGGCCGGGCCACCAGCGGACCGGACCCGGTGACCCTCGCACCGCTGTTCGCCGGCACCACCATGGTGGTGCTCGACTGCGAGTCCGGCCCGGTCCGGCTCGGACTCGGCCGTCGGCTCGCCAGTGGATTCGCCGCTGAGTGGCTTCCGCTGGCGGCACTGGCCGCCGGGTCAGCCGACCCCGACCGGACCGTACGGAGGGCAGCCTGATGCCGCAGGGCAAGCCGGAGTATGTGCCCGACGACGGGCTGACCACCCGGGCGCGGCGCCGCCAGCCGGTGCTCGCGGTACACACCGGGGCAGGCAAGGGCAAATCGACGGCCGCCTTCGGGATGGCGCTGCGTGCCTGGTCGGCCGGCTGGCCGGTCGTCGTCTACCAGTTCGTCAAGTCTCCGAAGTGGAAGGTCGGCGAGGAGGCCGCGCTGCGCGCCCTCGGCGATTGCGCCAAGGGCGCGCCGGTGACCTGGCACAAGATGGGGGAGGGCTGGTCCTGGATCCAGCGTCCCGGCACCGAGCGCGACCATGCCGCAGAGGCCGCCGAGGGCTGGGCGCAGATCCGCCGTGACCTCGCGGCGCAGGCGTACCGCTTCTACGTGTTGGACGAATTCACCTACCCGATCAAGTGGGGCTGGGTCGATGTCGCCGAGGTGGTGTCGGTGCTGCGGGACCGGCCCGGCAGCCAGCACGTGGTGATCACCGGCCGCGACGCCGCCAGCGAGCTGGTCGAGCTGGCGGATCTGGTTACCGAGATGACGAAGGTCAAGCATCCGATGGACGCCGGACGCAAGGGCCAGCAGGGCATCGAGTGGTAGCGGTGCCCCGGGTGGTGATCGCGGCTGCCGGCTCCGGTCACGGCAAGACCACCGTCGCGACCGGGCTGCTCGCCGCGTACGCCGCCCGAGGGGTGCGGGTCGCCGGCTTCAAGGTCGGCCCGGACTACATCGACCCCGGCTACCACACGCTCGCCGCAGGTCGGCCCGGCCGCAACCTGGACCCGGTGCTGGTCGGCGAGGACCTGATCGGCCCGCTGTTCGCCCACGGGGCGGCTGGCGCGCAGCTCGCCGTCGTCGAGGGCGTCATGGGGCTCTACGACGGCCGGGTCGGCGCCGGTGACTTCGGCTCCACCGCGCACGTCGCCGCCCTGCTGGCCGCGCCGGTGTTGCTGGTCGTCGACGCCTCCGGGCAGAGTCGGTCGGTCGCCGCTCTGGTCCACGGCTTCCGGTCGTTCGGGCAGGTCCGGATCGCCGGGGTGATCCTCAACCGGGTCGGCTCGGATCGGCACGAGCAGGTGTTGCGCGACGCGTGCGAGGAGGTCGGTGCCCCGGTGCTCGGCGTGCTGCGCCGACATCGGTCGGTCGACACACCGTCGCGGCACCTCGGGCTGGTACCGGCGGTGGAGCGGGTGGCGGCGGCGACCGCGTCGGTGGGCTCGCTGGCGGAGCTGGTCGCCGCGTCGGTCGACCTGGCGGCGGTGGCTGCGGTGGCGGCCAGCGCCCCGGAACTGACGGCGACCCCCTGGTCGGCGCCGGCGGCGACCGCCGACGCGCAGTGCTCCGATGCGTTCCCCGACGGGCGGTCCGAGGCGGTCGTCGGCCGGCCGGTGGTGGCGGTGGCCGGCGGTCCGGCGTTCAGCTTCGGCTACCCGGAGACCGTCGAGCTGCTCGCCGCCGCCGGGGCCGACGTCCACCAGGTCGATCCGGTGCGCGACGAGCGGCTGCCCGCCGGCACCGCCGGGTTGGTCGTCGGCGGCGGCTTCCCCGAGGTGTACGCCGCCGAACTGGCCGCCAACGTCGGACTGCGAGAGCAGGTCGCGGCACTGGCGGCCACTGGTGCTCCGGTGATCGCCGAGTGCGCCGGTCTGTTGTGGCTGTGCCGGACCCTCGACGGGGCGCCGATGTGCGGGGTTCTACCGGCTGACGCGGGGATGGCACCCCGGCTGACGCTCGGCTACCGGGACGCGGTGGCGTTGACCGACAGCGCGGTGATGCCGGCAGGGGCCCGCCTGACCGGACACGAGTTCCACCGGACCGAGGTGACCCCGCGCGCCGGTGCGGCACCGGCCTGGGGCTGGCATGGCGCGGCCCCGGAGGGTTTCGTCGCCAACGGGGTTCACGCGTCGTATCTGCACCTGCACTGGGCGGCGCGGCCGGAGATGGCCACCGGGCTGGTGTCAGCCGCCCGTCGGAGGGTTGGCCGACCGGATGCAGACCCCCTCGGGACCGGCTGATGGGGCAGGATGGAGCGTATGTGCCGAAGCATCAAGACGCTCCGTGAGCCGTACGCCACCGATGTGACCGACGCCGACATCGAGGCCGCCGCCCTGCAGTACGTTCGCAAGATCTCCGGGTTCCGGGCGCCTGCGGCACACAACGCCGCGGCGTTCGACGCCGCGGTGGCCGCCGTCGCCGCCGCCAGCCGCGAACTGCTGGAGAGCCTGGTGGTTCGTGCTTCGGCGGCCCGTTCCAGCGACTGACCGGGCCGCCGCCGAGGGCGTCGTCGCGGCGCGTGCCGAGAATCCGGCGGCTCCGCCGTCGACACGGTCCGACCGCTTCACCGGCTCACCCGAGAGAACTATGAAGGTTCTGAATGAAGACTTGAGGCAACGGGTAGATCCACGCGTCGTCCGTACCCGTACGGATCGGTAGCTGCAGCTGGGCAGCGGCAACCGAAGGAGTGGTGCATGTACGGGCGGGACATCAGCGGTGGCCGGTGGCGCAAGGTGCTCCTCGGGGTGGTGGTGGCGGCCCTGCTCGGCACCGGACTGGCGGTCGGCACCGGGCTGGGCAACGCCGGCGAGAACTGTGATGGCCTGGACGCGGCGCTGCGCAACAACCTCACCTTCATCGCCGAGCAGTGGGCCAATCCGGATGCGCTGTCCAACGACCGGATCGCCAACCGGCAGGCCGTGGTCGACCTGATTCAGCAGCGTCGGGCGACTGCGGGCTGCACCGCCGACGTGGCAGCCGGCGTACCGGCCGCACTGCCGGTGACGCCGGCTGCTCCGTCTCCGTCCGCGCCGCCGCAGGACTGCCGGCCCGGGCCGGCGGCGCCGCGCAGGATGATCCACTCCGCCACCACGATGTTGATCAGCCAGCCGGCCGTCAAGGTGCTGGTCGTTCCCACCGTGGTGACGGGGCCGACCGCGACGATCCAGGCCATCTGGGTGAAGAACTGCGTGCCCGCTCCCATCCCGATCGCGTAACCACGGATCATCCACGACCGGTGCGCGGCGAAATCGCGTCGCCGTACGGAGACGAAGCCGAGGCAGACACACGCTGCCATCGCCACGCTCACCACCACCCGGATGGCGACCAACGCGTCACCGTCGGCCGCCCCGCGCGGCAGGAAAAGGGTCAGCCACAAGCCGGTGAGTGCGGTGAGTAGCCCACAGAGCACCACCAGGCGACCGGCGATGCGGTGCCAGCCCCGGCGACGTCGGCGTAGGCGGGGCGCGAACTGGAACGCGCCGAGGACACTGAAGACGGTGACGCTGACGATGTGCGCCACGAGCGCGACCGGGGCCGACCGCACCCGGTCGCCATCCGGTAGCACCGGCAGACCCCCGACCATCTCGGCCAGTCTGAGGCTGCCGGCTACCACCGGCACGGCGCTGAGCAGCAGCAGCGCGACGGGGATCAGCCAGTTTGCTGCGGGGGACCAGGCAGCGGACTTGCCGCTCGGGGACGGGACCTGTACGTACTCCGACATGGTTCGATCGTCGCGGCGGGCGCGGCGTCGGTCATCGCCGTGCGGGCCGGCGTCGTACCGGCCGATGGGTGGGCCCGGTCGTCGTACTTCAGGCCGGTCCGCCCGCTGGGCGTGCTGCGTCCGATCGTGACGTGGGTGAGCTGCTGCGCTCGGTGTGGGCCGAGCCCCGCGTCGCCGACCCGCCGCCGCGGGGCCGGCGGGACCGGGCACTCGTCGGCGGCGTCGCGGCGATGGCGATCATCGAAGGACTGCTGCGGTCTGACCTGGTGTCACCGACGTTTTCGCTGATCGTCGCGCTGGCGCTGGTTCCGACGTTGTGGTGGCGCCGCAGCAGACCACTGTCGATGGTCGCGATCGCCTTTCCCGTCACCGGCGTAGCCGCGCTGCTGGCCGGCCACGAGCCGGAGCTGCACACTGGGGCCTACCTGTTGATCCTGGCGTTCGCCTTGTTCCGCTGGGGCTCCGGCCGGCAGATGCTGGCCGGATCGTCGATCATCCTCGCCAAGATCTGTCTGTCGGGTGCCGTGGGTCACCTCAGCCCCGCGGACATGGCCGGCGGGGCCGTGGTGGTGTTCGGGGCCGCCGCCCTCGCGGTCGCCCTGCGGTACCGCGCGACGCTCTGGGTCCGTGGGCTCGAACAGGCCAAGCTGCGGGAACGGGAACGGCTCGCCCGTGACCTGCACGACACCGTGGCGCACCACGTCTCGGCGATGGTGATCCGGGCCCAGGCCGGTATCGCGGTGGCGCCGACCCGACCGGAGGCGGCGGTCGACGCGCTGCAGGTGATCGAGGCCGAGGCGACCCGCGCCCTGGCCGAGATGCGCCTGATGGTGCACGGCCTGCGTCACCGCACCTCGACCGACCAGTTGGAGCCGGTGGATCTGGCGCCCAGCCCGGGCATCGCCGACGTCGCGCAGCTGGCGAGTCGGGCACAGCCCGGCCCGGTGGTCGACGTCGAGCTGCTCGGCGACATCCAGGATATCCCGGCGACGGTCGCTACCGCCGTCTTCCGGCTCGCCCAGGAGTCGGTCACCAACGCACGACGGCACGCCCGGCACGCGACCCGCGTCGAGGTACGCGTCGTCGCCGACGCCACGTCGGTGCGACTACGGGTCAGTGACGACGGCGACACCAGCTCGATCCGGTCCACCGCGCCCGGCGGGTTCGGCATCGTCGGGATGACGGAGCGGGCGGCGCTGCTCGGCGGGACCTGTGCGGCTGGTGCCGAGCCGGGTCAGGGCTGGACCGTGGCGGTGGCGTTGCCCCGGCACGCACCGACCGGATAATCCGGGCATGGCCATCCGCGTTGTCGTCGCAGACGACCAGGAAATCGTGCGAACCGGGTTGAGGATGATCCTCGACGCCCAGCCCGGCATCGAGGTCGTCGGTGAGGCGGCCGACGGCCGTCGTGCGGTCGAGCTCGCCGGGCGGCTACGCCCCGACGTGTGTCTGTTCGACATCCGGATGCCCGATGTGGACGGCATCGAGGCGACCCGCAGCCTTGCCGGCCCCGGCGTGGCCGATCCGCTCGCCGTGGTGGTCATCACCACCTTCGACCTCGACGAGTACGTCTACGCCGCGCTGCGCGCGGGGGCGCGCGGATTCCTGCTCAAGGACGCGGGGACGGCTCTGCTCACCCAGGCCGTGCGTGCCGCGGCCGCCGGCGACGCGTTGATCGCGCCGGCCGTCACCACCCGGCTGCTCAGAGCGTTCGCGCAGGCCGGACCCGCCACACCGCCACGGCAGCCGATCGACCCGCTGACCGACCGGGAGGAGGAGGTGCTCGTGGCGGTCGCGGCTGGTCGCACCAACACCGAGATCGCCCACGGGCTGTTCATCGGCCTCAGCACGGTCAAGACCCACATCGCGGCGTTGATGGCCAAGCTCGGCGCCCGCAACCGGGTCGAGGTCGCGATGTGGGCGTACGAAACCGGCCGGGTCCGGCCCGGCGGTCGGCCTGGCCCGAGTCCTCGATCTGGCAATTGAGGCCGCAGAGAGAATGGATGCGGGCATCAATTGTCCGGCAGTGGACACCTCTCACCCACCCGATGGGGTCGAGAGCGTCGCGCCGCTGTCACAACAGTGACATTCCACTGTCGATCTACAGTTTTCTCGTTTCTCATGGGTGAGGTTGCGGCAAACGGGCCGCTAACTCATCTGGAGGAAACTCATGCTCGTGAAGAAGAAGACGCTCGCCAGTGCCGTGCTCGCAGCGGCAGTGGCCCTGACGGTGCTCGGCACCGGTGCGGCGCAGGCCGCGCCGGGCGGCGACAAGGAATCCGCCCGCTCGATCAGCGGGCAGGCGGCCAGGACGGTGGCACCGGACCGGGGCACCCACTCCACGGTCACCGCGTCGGCCGTGGCGACGGCGGCCCTTGCCGCCATGCAGCGGCGGATCGCCGACTACGTCGCCATCCATGGCACGAAGTACACGTTCGGTAGCTACCTCGACGGCACCACCGGCGAGATCGTCCTGGAGACGAACGCGCCCACCGAGGTGGTCGCCGCGCTGACCCGGCCGACCGGTGCGATGACCGCGCAGACGGCCAGCGAGGTGCGGGTCCAGCGGAGCGAAATCGCCGACCTCTGGCACCGGCGTGACGACATCCAGCCGTACTGGGGCGGTGGGGGCATCACCCAGACCGCGAACACCGCGTGGTGCTCGGCCGGGTACGCGGTGCAGAACAGTGCCGGCGCCCGTTTCTCGGTCACCGCCGGACACTGCTTCGCCAACGGCGTCAACGTGCTGACCGAGTCGGGCGCGAACCCGTACGGCACCGTCTCCAACCGGCGGTTGCCCACGGTGAGCGGGCACGCCCAGGACATGGAACTGGTCGGCGGCCGCTCCTACTCGGGACGCATCTTCACCGGCGGTGTCACCAGCACCTCCAGCGCCCCGGTCGTCGCGGCCGGCACCGCCTACGTCGGATTCGCCGACTACTGCCACAGCGGCCGCACCACCGGCGAACACTGTGGGCACACCGCGACCAGCATCACCGGGCAGGTGTGCACGTCGACCGGTTGCAAGTCGCCGGTCATCGTCTTCACCGGCGGCACCCAGCCGGCGGGCGGCGACTCAGGCAGCCCGTTCTACGTCAAGGACACCTCCGGCGGCGCCTGGATCCGCGGGAACATCATCGCCGGCAACGGCGTCACCAGCTACGCCGAGCGGTGGCTCGACGTCCAGGCCGCCTACGGGGTCAGCATCGTCACCGGCTGACCGGCGTTCGGTTGATGGCCGGGGCCGGGGCCGGGGCCGGGGCCGGGGCCGGGGCCGGGGACCACCACCCGATCCCGGCCCGGACCCGTCCGGCCACCGCTCAGGTGACCTGGATCGGCCACGGGCCGCCGAAGGAGACCAACGCCGCGCCGTCGTCCGGGGCGACCACCACCCGCGCGTACAGCTCGTACTCGCCCGGCGGAACCGGCCCGCCACCCGGCTCACACGAGATCAGCGTCGCGTCGGCGGGCAGCCGCTCGACCTCGCCGGCGGCGAGATCGAACTGGACGCCCAGCAGGTCCTGTGCCAGCGGGACGCCCACCACCCGGTCGTCCCGGACCAGGAACATCTCGGCCTGCTGGCTGACGACGCCCCGGACATCCCGCTGGCTGGTGACCTCGACGGTGCCGGTGACCATCTGGTCGGTGCCCGACGTCGTATCGGGGAAACGTGCGTCGAGACTGAGCGCCGGGTCGGCCGGCAGACGCAGCGGTTGCCCGCAGCCCAACAGATCGTCGTCGGCGCCGGGCGTCGGGTTCACCGTCACCTCCTCCTCTGGAACCCTTTCGGGATTCCGGGCACCACTCGCGTCGTTGCCGGCGCAAGCAGTGGCGGCGAGCACGAGAAAGAGCGAGACAATCGCTCCGCGAACCACACCTTTTCGTATGTCCTGCATGGCACTCCCTTTAGATCTCCGATCGGCACAATCCATCAGACGGGCCGGCGTCGGCACGGGTTCCCGTGTCTGCCGGCCGGATCTCCATGAATTGGCAGGCGTTGATTGAAGATATGCGAGTCGGGCTCGGAACCAACTCGGTGCGTGGCGGTATCGCGCCCCGCCGCCGCGCTACGCGCCGCAGGCGGCTCGGAACTCAGGCCTGCTTCCAGCGGAGCCAGAGCCGGTCCTGCTGGAAGCCCACCCGATGGTAGAACGGCACCGCCCGCTCGGTGGAGTGGACGGTGACGTGCTCCAGCTCCAACTCCGCCGCCTTGCACAGCACCGCGTCGAGCAGCGCCGCACCGACCCCGCTGTCGCGCAGCTCCGGGACCACGTACACCGACTGCACGTCTCCGCTGTGCCGGACCGGGTGTCCCGGATGGGGCACCCGGTCGGCGACCATCAGCCAGGCCATCCCGATCACCTCGCCGTCGGCCTCGGCGAGGAACGGCAGATGGGTCGCCGCATGGGCGGCGGCCCAGGCCGAGAAGTGCGCGATGAAGTCGGCCCGGTCGGTGCCCGGGTAGCCCCGCTCCTCGGTCTGCCGTCGCCACCGCAGCGCACCCAGGGCGGCGGCGTCGGAAACCGTCGCCGCGCGGACAGTCGCCTGCATCCATGCCTCCGGGTGGGACCTGCGGCGGGTCGGGAGCACCATCAGGGTACGCGGGTGAGGCGCACCGCGTCGGCGATGATGTGGCCGCCGGCCGGTGCCCATCGGCTCACCCCGACCACCGGCCGCCGGCCTGCCGCCAATGGGAAGACGCCCAGTTCCCGCCACCGCCCACCGTCGGCGCGTTGGTCCACCGGCCGGGTGACCAGTCCGGTGGTGGTCTGCACCAGATGCGGTGCGCCCGGGTGGTAGCCGGCTGCCGCCGGATGCCACACCTCGACCCGGTAGTTGCCGGTGGCCGGCACCGTCACGGTGAACCAGGCCGGGTCGCTGACCGGCTGCGCCGTGGTGAACCGGTAGTCGGCGCCGTAGCGTCCGGCCGACCAGCTCGACGTACCCCAGGCGGCGCTGGCGGTGAACCCACCCGGGGTGCCGTTGTCGACGATCACGCTGAACGCGTCGCTGCCGGCGGTCAGCACCCGCGCCGGGCCCGGTGGGCTTTCCCGGTGCTGACGGTCCAGCGCGGTGACCAGATAGGTGTACGCGGACCCCGCCGCCGCCGTGGCGTCGGCGAAGGAGTCACCGGCACCGGTGGCGCGTACCGTCGCCAGCAGGTGTCGGGCGTCGTCGAGCGCCGTCTGGTCGGCCGCGTCGGTGCCGGCGAGTCGGTAGACCGCGTACGCGGTCGGGGTGCTGCCGGGGACGGGCAGCCAGTCCAGACGTACCCCGGTCGGGGTGCGGACCGCGGCGGTGACGGTCGGCGGGGGTGGGACGGTGCCCGGTGCCGGGGTGCCGCCGCGACCGGCCGCCACCGGCGCCAGCGCGGGCCGCGAGTAATGCTCGGCGACCAGCCGGCTGACCGCACCGAGTCGGTCGGCGCGTACGTCCTTGGCGCTGAACTGCAGATCACCGCGAACCTGCGGGTAGGCCCGGTGCAGGTGCAGGTGGCGGCTCAGCTCCGCCGGGTCCTGCCAGGCCGGGTCCTGGCCGGC
Source organism: Micromonospora sp. LOL_023 (assembly GCF_048060115.1). NCBI lineage: Bacteria > Bacillati > Actinomycetota > Actinomycetes > Micromonosporales > Micromonosporaceae > Micromonospora > Micromonospora sp. LOL_023. Next base: position 56,777 of record NZ_JBHMIM010000012.1, on the reverse strand, counting down.
GGCACCCGCCCGGTAGGTCGACTGCCCGACGATCAACTCCACGGTGGTGCCGGCCACCACCTCGGACCACCAGCGGACCAGTTCGGCGTAGTCGGCCGCCGGGTGTCCGAGGTGCCAGTACAGCTGGGGTGCCACGTAGTCGATCCATTGTTCGCGTACCCAGTGGCGGGTGTCGGCGTGGATCGCGTCGTAGGACTGCAGTCCGGCGGTACGCGACCCGAGCGGGTCGGTGGTGGCGTTGCGCCAGATGCCGAACGGGCTGATGCCGAACCGCACCCACGGCTTGACCGCGCGCAGCCGCCCGCTCATCTGCTCGACGAGACGGTCGACGTTGTGCCGGCGCCACGCCTCGACGCTGCCGAAGCCGGCACCGTACCGCGCGAACGTGGCGTGGTCGGCGAAGGCCTCGCCGGCGACCGGGTACGGGTAGAAGTAGTCGTCCCAGTGGACCGCGTCGATGTCGTAACGGGTGACCGCGTCGAGCATCGCGTCCTGGGCGAAGGACCGCACCGCCGGGATGCCCGGGTCGTAGTAGAGCCGGCCGGCGTACGCGACGACCCAGTCCGGGTTGCGCCGGGCCGGGTGGTCGGCGACCAGCCGTTCAGGGGCGGCGTGGTTGGCGATCCGGTACGGGTTGAACCAGGCGTGCAGCTCCAGATTGCGAGCGTGCGCCTCGGTGACCAGGAAACCGAGCGGGTCGTAGCCGGGGTGGCCGCCCTGCCCGCCGGTGAGCACCGCCGACCACGGCTCGTACGGCGAGGGCCACAGCGCGTCGGCGGCCGGTCGGACCTGCACGACGACGGCATTGCACCGCAGCCGCCGGGCGAGGTCCAGCCAGCCGCGCAGCTCCGCCCGCTGGGCGGCCGGGCTCAGTCCGGGCCGGCTCGGCCAGTCCAGGTTGGCGACCGTCGCGAGCCAGATGCCCCGGAACTGCCGCTTCGGTGGTGATATACCTGACATAAACGAAATGCTTGCTCCTCGTCGAGGTCTCGGGCGATACAGCTTCCGACACTGGCAAGTCAACGACAAACGCTGGGCGTTGGCCGACCGGCTGGCAGTCGTCTCGCCGCCTGGGCTGTCTTGGTAGCCGGCCGTCTGTGCGTCGCGGCTGGTAGAAGAGTGGCGCACCATCATTAGTGGATCGTGATCGAGTCGCCCGGTCCATCCGGGCACGACCGCCGATCGCCGATAGTTAGCCGGTGACGATCCCTGGCCCGTCCCAGTACCCGTCCGGCGGAAATGGAAGCCCTTATCCGGGGCCATACCCGCCGGGTACCCCGCCGACCGGGAGTTACCCGCCAGGGGCGTACCCTCCCGGCGCCGTGCCTTCCTACGGAGTTCCTCCGCAGCCGGGGCCACCGGCACGAGCGAAACTCACGCCGCTCGGGATCGTCGGGATCATCGCCGCGGTGGTCGTCCTTTTCTGCTGCGGTGGCGGCGCACTCATCGGTGCACTCGACGGGTCGGCGGAAGAGACGACGTCGACTGCCCAAGGCAAGTCCGACCCGCAGGTGGAGCCGGCCGCCGAGGGTGTCGTGTCGGGAGATGACAACGGTTCTGCCGCAGACCCTGCCGATGGCGACGAACCTGAGGCCTCCGCCCAGGCCGCCGCAGCGCCTACGCAGGCAGCGGAGCCCGGGATCGGGGACCCCGTCCGGGATGGGAAGTTCGAATTCGTCGTGAACAAGATCGAGTGCGGCAAGGCGGAGGTCGGCAGTGGCTTCCTTACCAAGACTGCACAGGGTCAGTACTGCCTGATCACGATGCGGATCAAGAACATCGGCGATGAGGCCAGGACGTTCCACGACGGCAGCCAGAGCGCATTCGACAAGGATGGCCGGCAGTTTGACGCGGACACCGGGGCCGGGCTCGCGGTCAACCAGGACGCCGAGTCGTTCTTGACCGCCATCAACCCCGGCAACCAGGTGACCGCCGTTGTCGCGTTCGATGTGCCGAAGGGCGTCGACCTTGTCTCCCTGGAGCTGCACGACTCGCTGTTCTCTGGCGGTGTAACCGTCCGGCTGAACTGACTGCGGCCGTTGCCCAGCGGTACCGCCGCCTCCGCCCACCAGCACCGGGCGTCGACGGCTGCTGGTCACTGACCTCGGTCCAGCATCGTGAGCATCTGGCTGATCTGTGCGGTACGGGACCGGTCGATGAGTTCGGCCAGGTCGCGTACCTGCGGGTCGGTGCCGGCGTCGCGGGCCATCCGGGCGAGTTCCACCGCGTTGTGCTGGTGGGCGATGAGGATGTTGAGGAAGGTTCGGTCGAACTCGTCCGCCGGACTGCTGACGAGCAGCGCGATGTCGGCTGCGGTGCTGCCGCGTAGCGCGTCGTGCCCGTCGTGCTCTCCGTGCCAGCCGTGCGCGCCGGACGCGTCGGGCTCCGGCGTGGTCGGCTGGCCCCAGGCCGCCAACCAGCCGGACATGGTGTGCGCCTCGTCTGCCTGGGTCACCTCGATCGCCGCTGCCAGCATCCGTACCTCGGCATCGGTTGACCTGGCGGTGGCCAGTCGGGTGAGTTCGGCTGCGGCAGCGTGCTGGTCGAGCGTCATCTGCAAGAACATCACATCGACGGCGTTGAAGGTGCTCTCCGCTGGTCCGGGGGCCGGCTCGGTAGCGGTCGGCCTGGTGGTAGCGGCGGTGCCGGATGCCGCCGGTGGCGCGGTGACGCAGCCCGCGACGGTGGTGGCGAGGCTGGCGACGAGCAGTGCCGTCGCCGCCCGGCGGGGGATCGGGGACCTGGTCATGGCGGGTGGTGCGCTGGTCTCCGGCGGGGCGCTGGTCCGCCTGCCGGTCAGGCGCGTTCCCACAGAGCCGGCACGTTCGGCGGTTCCCAGCCGGCGAGCGCGGTGTGTGCCTGCCGGCACCGGTAGTTGGCGCCGGCGTAGCTGACGATGGCACCGACCTGGTAGATGGTGCCGGCCGACCAGGTACCACCGGGCTGACCGGGTGGGTTGGTGGTGGGCGGTGCGGTGGTCGGCGGCGGTGGCGAAGTGGGGGTGGGCGGCGGTGGCGAGGTGGGAGTAGGCCCGGGGCCGCCGTCGATCTGGACATCCACACACGAGTAGAACGCCATCGGGGTGTCGGCGATGTTCCAGATGGCCAGAACCTTCTGCCGGCCGGTGCGGTCGCCGAGGCTCACGTTGTGCGCCACGGTGGCGTTGGGCTGGCGGCCGCCGTCGTCGAACACGGCGATCCGGGTGCCGCCGACGAAGTATTCCCAGGTGCTGGTGGCGTGTCGGGCGGTGAGCGTCCAGGTGAAGGTCACCGAGCCGCCGACCGGAGTCGTCGGCCAGTCGACCGTGTCGTCGTTGAGGATGGCGAACTGGCTCAGCCCGCCGTGGCAGTTGCGCTGCCCCTTGGGGCCTTCGACGCTCTGCGGCTCCCATACGATCGGGCCGCAGTTGGCGACCCGGCCCTGGGCGCACATCGCCTGCCGGCTCGGTGGGTGGGCGATGTAGCCGTGCGCGCCCGCCGGGGTGGCGACCAGCAGGGTGGCGAGCACGACACCGGCGGTGAGCAGGGGCAGGGTGATCCGTTGTCGCATGGCGGACTCCGCACGTCGTGGGGGTGGCGGTGGGGAGATGGGCGACCGTCGTATCCACGAAGATAAAGTAAAGATTGTTAACAGTAAAGACTGTCGCCGCACTTCTCGTAGTGGGGCGGCAGAGCGGACGGCGGTCGGCGGTGCGCTCAGGCGACGGTACGGCCGTGCCGGTCACGTGCCTTGATCCGGGTGATCGGCATTTCCGGCGCGGGCAGCGGGGGGTCCGCGCATCCGGTCACGGCGCCGAACCGGCGGCCGGCCGACCAGTCGTCGCGGGCGGCCACGAGCTCCTGGTGGTTGCGGGCCACGAAGTTCCACCACATGACCAGCGGCTCGTCGAACGGTTCGCCGCCCAGCAGGAACAGCCGGGCCGGTCCGGCGGTGTCGACCGTCGTCGTGGACCGGCCCTCGCCCAGGTAGAGCAGCCCGCCCGGTGCCAACTCCACCCCGTCGACCCGGGCTCGGCCCGACATCGCCAGCAGGGCGTACTCGAAGTCGTCGCGCAGTGTCAGCCCGATCGGCCCGGTGCCGTCGACACCGATCTCGACCCCGACGATCGGGCTGGCCATCCGCGCCGGGGACCGGACCGACCCGTACTCGCCGACCACCACGGTGAGTCGGGCGTCACCGGCGGCGACCTGCGGCAGGTCGGCGTGGTGTTCGAAGCGGGGTTCACCGTGCCGGGCCGCCTCCGGCAGCGCCACCCACAGCTGCAGCCCGTGCATCACCGGCGGATGGGCCGGCGGCGACTGCTCCGAGTGGGCGATGCCGTGCCCGGAGGTCATCAGATTGAGCTGCCCCGGCACGATCGACTGCGTACTGCCCAGGCTGTCGCGGTGCAGGATCTCACCCTCGGCCAGCCAGGTGACGGTCTGCAGACCGGTGTGCGGGTGCGGCGGGATCTGCATGCCGGGCCGGTCGGCCACGTCGTCCGGCCCGAAATGGTCGACGAAGCACCAGGCCCCGACCATCCGGCGGGGACGCTGCGGTAGCAGCCGCCGGACCGTCGTGTAGCGGCCCAGCGGCACGTCGTGGCCGGGCAGCAGCACACTCGCCGGCTCGGCGCCCGCCGTCACGGTCCCGCCGTACCAGGTGCTCTCCCGACCCATGACGCCGACTCTACGTCGACCCGGGCCGGCCCGCCCGCCTCACCCGGCGCGGTCCTCCAGATCGCCCTCGGTACGCAGGAACACCTCCCGCAGCCCGTCGAGCACCGCCGGGTCGGGATACTCCCAGAGTTTGCGGTCGGCTGCCTCCAGCAGACGTTCGGTGATGCCGTGCAGGGCCCACGGGTTCGACTCGGCCAGGAACCGCTGATTCTCCTCGTCGAGCACGTACGTCTCGGCGAGTTTGTCGTACATCCAGTCGGCCACCACCCCGGCGGTGGCGTCGTAACCGAACAGGTAGTCGACCGTGGCGGCCAGCTCGAACGCTCCTTTGTAGCCGTGCCGGCGCATCGCCGCCAACCAGCGAGGGTTCACCACCCGGGCCCGGAAGATCCGGGCCGTCTCCTCGTGCAGCGCCCGGGTACGCACCGCCTCCGGGCGGGTGCTGTCGCCGATGTAGGCCGTCGGCGCCGACCCGGTCAACGCCCGTACCGTGGCGATCATGCCGCCGTGGTACTGGAAGTAGTCGTCGGAGTCGGCGATGTCGTGCTCGCGGGTGTCGATGTTCTTGGCGGCCACGGCGATCCGCCGGTACGCCGACTCCATCTGCGGCCGTGCCGGTGCGCCGTCGAGGTCCCGGCCGTAGGCGTAGCCGCCCCACACTGCGTACACCTCGGCCAGGTCGGCGTCGTCGCGCCAGTTGCGGCTGTCGATCAGCTGCAACAGACCCGCGCCGTACGTGCCCGGCTTGGAGCCGAAGATCCGCATGGTGGCCTGCCGCTGGTCGCCGTGGGTGGCCAGGTCGGCGCGGGCGTGCGCGGCGACGAAGTTGACCTCGTCCGGCTCGTCGAGGGCCGCCACCAGCCGCACCGCGTCGTCCAGCATCGTCACCACATGCGGGAACGCGTCGCGGAAGAAGCCGCTGATCCGTACTGTCACGTCGATGCGGGGCCGGCCCAGCTCCTCGGCCGGGACCACCGCGACGCCGGTCACCCGCCGCGACGCCTCGTCCCACACCGGCCGTACGCCGAGCAGCGCCAGCACCTCGGCGATGTCGTCGCCGGAGGTGCGCATCGCCGAGGTGCCCCACACCGACAGTCCGACCGAGCGGGGCCAGTCACCGGTGTCGGCCCGGTAGCGGGCCAGCAGGGACTCGGCCATCGCCTGCCCGGTCTCCCACGCCAGTCGGCTCGGCACCGCCTTCGGGTCCACCGAGTAGAAGTTGCGACCGGTCGGCAGCACGTTGATCAGCCCGCGCAGCGGGGAACCACTCGGCCCGGCCGGCACGTAGCCGCCGGCCAGCGCGTGTCGGACGTGCGCGAGTTCGTCGGTGGTGCGGGCCAGCCGGGGTACCACCTCGGTCGCCGCGAAGTGCAGGATCCGGGTGACCAGCGCGGCCCGGTCGGCATGGGCGTCGCTGCCGGACGTGTGGTCCGGGTCGGGTTCGCCGAGCACCGCGGCGGTGACTTCGCCGGCGGCCGCCGGCTGCCAGCCGTGTTCCTCCATCGCCGCCACCAGTTCCCGGGCGGTGGCCTCGGCGGCGTCGGTGCCGTCGCGGTCGGAGCCGGACTCGTCCAGACCGAGTGCCTCGCGCAGTCCGGGCAGCGCGGCCACCTGCCCACCCCACATCTGCCGGGCCCGCAACATGGCCAGCACCAGGTTGACCCGGGCCTCGCCGACCGGGGCGGCGCCGAGTACGTGCAGCCCGTCGCGGATCTGCACGTCCTTGACCTCGCAGAGCCAGCCGTCGACGTGCAGCAGGAAGTCGTCGAACTCGGCGTCGTGCGGCCGGTCGTCCAGGCCGAGGTCGTGATCGAGCCGGGCGGCCTGGATCAGCGTCCAGATCTGCGCCCGGATCGCCGGTAGCTTCGCCGGGTCCAAGGCGGCGATGTTGGCGTGCTCGTCGAGCAGTTGTTCCAGCCGGGCGATGTCGCCGTAGCTTTCGGCGCGGGCCATCGGCGGGACGAGATGATCGATCAGGGTGGCGTGCGCCCGCCGCTTGGCCTGGGTGCCCTCACCCGGATCGTTGACCAGGAACGGGTAGATCAGCGGTAGGTCGCCCAGGGCCGCGTCCGGACCGCAGCCGGCGCTGAGCCCGACCGTCTTGCCGGGCAGCCACTCCAGGTTGCCGTGCTTGCCGACGTGCACCACGGCGTGTGCGCCGAAGCCGTGCTCCAACCAGCGGTAGGCGGCCAGGTAGTGGTGGCTCGGCGGCAGGTCCGGGTCGTGGTAGATGGCCACCGGGTTGGCGCCGAACCCACGTGGCGGCTGTACCAGCAGCACGATGTTGCCAGCGGGCAGCGCGGCCAACACGATCTCGCCGTCGCCGGAGCCGGAGTGGTCGACGTACAGCTCGCCCGGTGGCGGACCCCAGTGCTGCTCGACCCGCTCACGCAGGTCGGCCGGTAACCGCGCGTACCAGCGGAGGTAGTCCGCGGCCGGGATACGTACCGGATTGCCGGCCAGTTGCTCCTCGGTGAGCCAGTCCGGGTCCTGCCCGCCGGCGGCGATCAGCGCGTGCATCAGCGCGTCGCCGTCGTCGCGGGCCAGCCCGGGCAGCGCGTCGGGTCCGTCGGCCGGCCCGACGTCGTAGCCGGCGTCGCGCAACGTGCGCAGCAACGCGAGCACGCTGGCCGGGGTGTCCAGGCCGACCGCGTTGCCGATCCGGGCATGCTTCGTCGGGTATGCCGACAGCAGCACCGCGATCCGTTTGTCGCCCGGTGCGATGTGGCGCAGCGCGGCGTGGCGCACCGCGATGCCGGCGACCCGGGCGGACCGTTCCGGGTCGGCGACGTACACCGACAACCCGTCGGCGTCGATCTCCTTGAAGGAGAACGGCACGGTGATCAGCCGGCCGTCGAACTCGGGGATGGCGACCTGGGAAGCCGCATCCAATGGGGACAGTCCGTCGTCGGTGTCAGCCCACGTCTGCCGGGAGCTGGTCAGGCAGAGTCCCTGCAGAATCGGCACGTCCAGTTCGGTGAGCGCGCCGACGTCCCACGCGTCGTCGTCGCCCCCGGCGGAGGCGGTCGCCGGCCGGGTACCGCCGGCGGCGAGCACCGTGACCACCAGGGCATCGGCCTGGCGCAGAGCGGCCAGTAGCCGTGGGTCGGGCGAGCGTAGCGAGGCACAGTAGATCGGCAGCGATCGGCCACCAGCGGCCTCGATCGCATCGCACAGCGTGTGTACGAAGCCGGTGTTGCCGGCCAGGTGGTGTGCCCGGTAGTAGAGCACTGCCACGGTCGGACAGTCCGTCGGTTCCGTCGCCGGGCGGCTGAGCACACCCCACTCCGGTGCCGGCTCGGGCGCGGTGAAGCCGTGCCCGGTGAGCAGCACCGTGTCGGACAGGAAGTGGTGCAGTTGCGTCAGGTTGGCCGGCCCGCCGTGGGCCAGGTAGGCGTGCGCCTGGGCGGCCACCCCGGCCGGCACGGTGGACAGCTCCATCAGCGCCGCGTCCGGTGCCTGCTCTCCGCTGAGTACGACGACCGGCCGTGGGCCGGACAGCAGCGCGTCGAGTCCGTCCGGCCAGGCCCGTCGGCCGCCGAGAAGCCGGACCACTACGAGTTCGACGTCGGGCAGCAGCTGCGGAAGGTCGTCGACCGACAGCCGGGCCGGGTTCGCCAGGTGCCAGTCGGCGCCGCTGGCCCGTCCACTCAACAGATCAGTGTCTGAGGTGGATAAAAGCAGCATCATGGGATGCCTGGTCCTCCCTCGGGGTCCGCGCCCCGGGTCGTCGGTCGCGGCGACCGGAGTCTCCTGGCTCCCGGATCGACGCTCGCCCCGGCCTTCCCGCCCCGTGGATCGGGGCCGTGGCCTTCGGTGGGGTCTGCTCCCCGGTGACAGTGGCGGGACCGCGCCGGAATCACACCGGCTTCCTCCACGTGCCGCCGCAGCTGGCTACCGACAACTGTCACGACTGACAGACGTTTCGTCAAGGTGTGATGAAATCGCCGCGACCACGTCGTCTCCTGGGGGCAGCCCGTAGTATCCGCCGCGTGCCAGCCTCGCCGTCGCCGCCCGTCCGGGGCGGCCCCGACGCCTGTCCCGGCGCGTTGCAGCTGCATCAGGCCGCCGACGGACACCTTGCCCGGATCCGCTGCCCGGGCGGACTGCTCACCGCCGGCCAGCTGACCGCCCTGGCCGCCGCCGCCCGCGAGCTCGGCGATGGGCGATTGGAGCTGACCAGCCGGGCGAACGTACAGCTACGCGGGGTCGACGTCGACGCCGCCGAGGCGCTCGCCGGCCGGTTGAGCGCCGCCGGTCTGCTGCCCACGCCGGGTCACGACCGGGTCCGCAACATCCTCGGCTCCCCCCTTGCCGGGGTGGACAACGTGCCGGACTGGAACGTCGCGGCGCAGGTCCGGGCGCTAGATGCGGCGATCTGCGCCCAGCCGCAGCTGACCCGGCTGTCCGGGCGTTTCCTGTTCGCTGTGGACGACGGGCGCGGCGACACCATCTCGGCGCGTCCCGACGTGGGCCTGCTGCCCGGCACGGACGGATTGGTCGTCGTCGCGCTCGCCGGCGTCGACCACGGACTGCGCACCGGCCACTCCGACGCGGTACGGGTGGCCGTCGCGGTCGCCCGAGGCTTCGTCGCCGACCAGCGGGCCGTGGACGGCACCATCTGGCGGGTCGGTGACCTGACCGCCGCCGAGGTGGCCCGGATCATCGCGCGGGTCGCCACCGAGCCGGGGGTCCACCAGGTGCCGACGGCGCACCGGCGGCCGCTGCCACGGCACATACCCGAACCGTCGGTGGGCGTCCTGCGTCGCCCCGACGGCGACCACGCTCTGGTCCTGGCCGTCCCGTTGGGACGGCTCACCGCCGGGCAGGCAGACCTGCTCGCCGCCGCCTCGCCGCAGCTACGGATCACCCCGTGGCGGGCGGTGGTGCTGCCCACCGTCATCGACGCGCCGGACTGGGCGGGTCGGCTGCGCACCGCAGGACTCGTCACCGACCCCGGATCACCCTGGCTCGGCGTCACCGCCTGCGCCGGCCGGCCCGGGTGTCTCCGATCCCGGGCCGATGTCCGGGCCGACGCGACAGCGGCGCACGGCGACCGGTCGGACCCGGCCGGGGTCGGCCTGCCGGTGCACTGGATCGGCTGTGAACGTGGCTGCGGTACCCCGACCGGCCGGGTCGTGCGGGTGCTCGCCACCGGCGACGGCTACCAGGTGGACGCCACCGGCCGGTCCGCCGTCCACGTTCTACCAGGCGCGGCGTTGGCCGCCGCCGTCCGCACCGCACGTGAGGAGCCGTGATGGAACACGTCCGCGACGGGGCCGAGATCTACCGGCAGTCGTTCGCCACCATCCGAGCCGAGACCGACCTGAGCCGGTTCACCGCCGAACAGGCCCGGGTCGCTGTCCGGATGATCCATTCCTGTGGCATGGTCGACCTCGTCGAGGATCTGATCTTCTCGCCCCAGGTCGTCGCCGCGGCCCGGTCCGCGTTGCGGGCCGGGGCACCGGTGCTCTGCGACGCCACCATGGTCGCGGCCGGCATCACCCGCCTACGGCTGCCCGCCGACAACCCGGTGCTGTGCACGTTGACCGATCCCGGGGTGCCGGAGCTGGCAGCCCGGCTGGGCACCACCCGCAGCGCCGCTGCCGTGGACCTGTGGGGCGACCGACTCGACGGCGCGGTCGTCGCAGTCGGCAACGCCCCGACGGCGCTGTTCCGGCTGCTGGAGCTGATCGGGTCCGGTGCCGCCCGGCCGGCCGCGGTACTCGGCGTACCGGTTGGCTTCATCGGCGCGGCGGAGTCGAAACTGGCGCTCGTCGGGCACTCCAGCGGGGTGGAACACCTGGTGGTACGGGGTCGGCGCGGTGGCAGCGCGATGGCCGCCGCAGCAGTCAACGCGATCGCCAGCGACGACGAGGGATGGGGGATTCGGTGACCACAGCAGCGAACGGGCCGGGCCGGCTTTATGGAGTTGGTCTCGGGCCCGGTGACCCGGACCTGGTCACCGTCAAGGCGTCCCGGCTGATCGGGGCCGCCGACGTGGTGGCCTACCACAGTGCCCGGCACGGCCGCAGCGTCGCCCGGTCGATCGCCGAACCCTACCTGCGTCCCGGGCAGGTCGAGGAGCCGCTGGTCTATCCGGTGACGACAGAGAAGAGCTCCCATCCGGGTGGCTACCGGGCGGCGATGCAGGAGTTCTACGCCGACTGCGCGCGCCGGCTCGCCGTCCACCTCGACGCCGGGCGGACGGTGGTGGTGCTCGCCGAAGGCGACCCGCTCTTCTACGGCTCCTACATGCACCTACACAAGCGCCTGGCGCACCGCTACCGCACCGAGGTGGTGCCCGGAGTCACCTCGATGAGCGGCGCGGCCGCGGCGTTGGGCCAGCCGCTGGTCGAGGCCGACGAGGTGCTGACCGTGCTGCCCGGCACGCTACCGACGGAGGAGCTGGACCGCCGGCTCGCCGACACCGACGCCGCCGTCGTGCTCAAGCTCGGTCGGACGTTCCCCGCCGTACGCGAGGCGCTGGCGGCCGCCGGCCGGCTCGACGACGCCTGGTATGTCGAGCGGGCCAGCACCGACGGCGAGCGCGTCGAACCACTGGCCGGCGTCGACCCGGACACGGTGCCGTACTTCTCGCTCGCACTGCTGGCCAGCCGACTCGGCGGCGTCGCAACGTCGGTACCGGGCGACGTCGCTGCGACGCCAGGTCCTGCAACCGCGGTGCCGGGTGATGCCGTCGCGGTGCCGGGTGACGCCGAGCAGGCACGAGTGGTCAACGCCGTGTCCGGCCCGGGCGAGGTCGTGGTGGTCGGGCTCGGTCCGGCCGGGCGGGACTGGATCACTCCGCAGGCTCAGGCAGTCCTGGCCGCCGCCGACGACCTGGTCGGCTACGGGCCGTATCTCGACCGGGTGGCGGTCAACCCGCGCCAGCGCAGGCATCCGTCGGACAACCGGGTCGAGGCGCAACGAGCCGCGTACGCGTTGGAGTTGGCGGCCGACGGTGCCCGGGTGGCGGTGGTCTCCTCCGGCGACCCCGGCGTGTTCGCGATGGCCGCGGCCGTGCTGGAGGTCGCAGCCGAGCCGCGCTGGAAGGGTGTGCCGGTGCGGGTGTTGCCCGGGGTGACCGCGGCTCAGGCGGTGGCGAGCCGGGTCGGTGCCCCGCTCGGCCACGACTACTGTGTGCTGTCGCTGTCGGACCAGCTCAAACCATGGCCGGTGATCGAACGGCGGCTGCTAGCCGCCGCCCGGGCCGACCTGGTGATCGCCATCTACAACCCGGCGTCGCGCAGTCGCACCTGGCAGCTGGCGAAGGCCCGGGACCTGTTGCTGGAGCACCGGGCGGCGGGTACCCCGGTGGTGCTCGGCCGCGATGTCGGTGGCGTTGGCGAACGGCTCGAGGTGGTGGAGTTGGCCCAGCTGGATCCGGCGATGGTGGACATGCGGACGCTGTTGATCGTCGGCTCGTCCACCACCCGGGTCGCCTCGACCGGTGATGGTCCGCCGGTGGTGTTCACTCCGCGCCGCTACCCGGTCTGATCACCCGATGCCCCGGCGGACTGGGGCAGGGCGAGTAGCCAGGCGAGGGCCGCGTCGACGGTGGCGACCGTCGCCGTGTCCGGTGCCGGGGCCCGGTCCACCATCAGCACCGGCAACCCGAGACGGTTGGCAGCGGTCAGCTTGGCCGCTGTCTCCTCGCCGCCGCTGTCCTTGGTGACCAGCACGTCGATGTCGTGCCGGCGCATCAACGCCACCTCACCCTCCACCGTGTACGGACCTCGGTCGAGCAGTAGCACCCGGTCGGCCGGCAACGGTGGCTGCGGCGGATCCACTGTGCGGATCAGGAAGAAGATCCCGTCCAGTGGTGCGAAGGCGGGCAGGCTCTGCCGGCCGGTGGTCAGCATCGCCCGCCGGCCGAGCACCGGCAATGCTGCTGCCGCAGCGCCCAGGTCCAGCACCCGGTGCCAGTCGTCGCCGGGGCCGGCGACCCAGCCGGGACGGCGCAGCACCAGCAGCGGAATCCCGGTCTCGGTACAGGCGGCGACCGCCGACGCGGCGATCCGGGTGGCGAACGGATGGGTGGCGTCGACCACCGCGCTGATCTGCTCGTCGCGCAGCCAACGGGCCAGCCCGTCGGGTCCGCCGAAGCCGCCGACGCGGGTCTCGCCGGCCGGCAGCCGGGGGCGGGCGACCCGGCCGGCCAGCGAGGTCACCACTCGCCCGGCCGGGGGCGCGTCCGTGACCGCGGTAGCTTCAGCGGCCAGTTGGCGGGCCTGCGCCGTACCGCCGAGGATCAACACCCGCAGCCGTGGCCCGGCGCGGCCGCCAGCCCGGATCCGTCCGCTGGTGGTCACTGCCGGCACCGGCCGGCGCTGTAGAGATGGCTGTCCGGAAAACCGGCGGCGCCCAGGACCGCACCGACGATGATGACCGCGGTGCGTACGACGCCGGCTGCGTGCACCGATGCGGCGATGTCGGCCAGCGTTCCACGCAGCACCACCTCGTCGGGGCGGCTCGCCCGGACGACCACCGCCACCGGACAGTCCGCGCCGTAGTGCGGCAGCAGGTCGGCGACGACCGCGTCGATGCGCTGCACCGCCAGGTGCAGCACGAGGGTGGCCCGGGTCGCGCCGAGGGTGGCCAGCTCCTCACCCGGCGGCATCGGGGTCGACTGTGCCGACACCCGGGTCAGGATCACCGTCTGCCCGACACCTGGCACCGTCAGCTCCCGGCCGAGCGCCGCGGCGGCCGCGGCGAACGCCGGCACCCCGGGCACGATGCGGTACGGCACCCCCGCCACATCGAGCCGGCGGATCTGCTCCGCCACAGCGCTGAACACCGACGGGTCGCCGGAGTGCAGCCGGGCCACGTCCAGCCCGGCGGCGTGCGCGGTGACCATCTCGGTGACGATCTCGTCGAGGGTGAGGTTGGCGGTGTCCACCAGACGTGTCCCGGCGGGGCAGTGGGCGAGCAGTTCCGCCGGCACCAGGCTGCCGGCGTACAGGCAGACCGGGCTGGCGGCGATGGCGTCGCGGCCACGGACGGTTATCAGGTCGGCGGCACCGGGGCCGGCGCCTATGAAGTGGACGGTCACGACCGGTGCACCACCCACTGGGTGACCGGCATCAGTGGCCGCCAACCGGTGAAGCCGCCGACCGGTGCGGCCCGGTTGATCGTGATCCGGGCCAGGTCACCACCGAACCGGGCGTACCAGTCGGCCAGTACGGCCTCGGACTCCAGGGTGACCGCGTTGACAACCAGCCGGCCACCGGGTCGCAGCGCCGACCAGGCGGTGTCGAGTAGCCCGTAGGTGGTGACCCCGCCGCCGACGAACACCGCGTCCGGGGGATCGAGCCCGGCGAGCGAGTCGGGTGCTGTCCCGGTGACCACCCGCACCCCTGGTACGCCGAGTGCCGTCGCGTTGTCGACGATCCGTCGCGCCCGCTGTGGATCCTGCTCGACGGCGATCGACCGGCACTGCGGGTGGGTCCGTGCCCACTCGATGGCGATGCTGCCCGAACCAGCACCAATGTCCCAGAGCAGGTGCCCCGGCAGCGGGCCCAGTCGGGCCAGCGTGATCGCCCGTACCTCGCGTTTGGTCAGCTGCCCGTCATGCTGGTAGGTGTCGTCCGGTAGCCCGGGAACGCGGGGCAACGGCACAATGTGCGGCTCGGCCCGGCACTGCACCGCGACCACGTTGAGCGGGTCGGGGGCGGGGCCGGACCAGTCCTGTGCGGCGACGGTCCGTACCCGCTCTCGCACGCCGCCGAGTTGCTCGAGCACGGTCAGCGCGCTCGGCCCGTACCCTCGGGAGGTCAGCAGTCCGGCCACCTCGCCGGGGGTGTCGGCGCCTGAGCTCAGCACCACCAGGCGCCGGTGCGGCTGTATCCACGGATGCAGCAGTTGTACCGGGCGACCGACGGTGCTGATCACGTCGACCTCTTCGATCGGCCAACCGAGTCGGGCACAGGTCAGGGAGGTCGCCGACGGGTGGGGCACCGCCCGTACGCGCTCGGTGCCGAGCAGCCGGACGAGGGTGCTACCGATTCCGTAGTGCATCGGGTCGCCGCTGGCCAGCACCGCGACATGCTGTCCGCGCTGTTCGTCGATGAGTCCGGGCAGGTGAGTGAGGAGCGGCGTCGGCCAGGCGACGGTGGCCGCCGGCCGGTGCGGCACCGGGATCAGGTCGATCTGTCGTCGGCTGCCCATCAGTACGGTGGCCACGCGTAGCGCCGCACGGCCGGCGCCGGACAGTCCGTCCCACCCGTCGGCACCGATGCCGACGACGGTGACCATGGCAGGACCGCGAGTGGGGGGCATGGTGGGACGGTAACCCCTGGTGCCGACCGCGGTCACCGCCACCCTGCCGGTTGCGGATGTCGCCCGCCGAGTGATCGGCGATCGGCGGGGTCGTCGGAGCGGTCGTCGGATCAAAGATTGCCGAGCCGGCGGGTGACCTTGATCACGATGACCACCCGGTCCGGGTTCGGGCGTGGCGTCCGGTAGCGCTGGGCGTAGCGTGCCTCGGCGTCGCGGACCGTCTGCGGATCGTCGCGGATCCATGCCTGGCCCTCGAGCGTCGACCACCGTCGCCCGTCGAGACCGCCACCCGGGCACCGGCCGCGCCGCTGGTGCGGACGTGCACGGCTTTGCGGGACCGACCGGAGGTGATCACCAGGGCGGTGCCGTCGTCGGGATCGAAGGTGACGCCGACCGGAACGACGTGCGGGCTGCCGTCGCCGCGCAGGGTGGTCAGCGAGCACAGGTGTCGTTCTCGCCAGAAGTCGCGAAGCGCGGCACTGGGCGCGTGCGGGTCGGTGGTGGCCATCGCCGTCGATTCTCGCACCCGAGGGCGGGCCGTGCCGGCAGCGGCGCACCGCCGGCTCGGCTGTCCGTCACGGCTGGGCCGCCGCCCCGCCACGTTCGCCGTGGCTGATCAGCTGATCAGCCAGCCGCAGTCCGCGCCCCGGCTGCGGCCAAGCAATTGCTAGTCCGCTACAGCGCGTCCAGCAATCCTTTTCGCAGGGTGCGGGAGTAGTGTGTGTGAGCGGGGCGGCGCGCCTTAACGTCGGTCTCCCGCAAGAGTCGGCTGCGTCGCCCCGCCTGATTTTCGGCTGGATCCCGCCGTGTTCGTCGCGGACCGTCGTCTCCTGCTGATCGGCCGGGGGTGGTTGCGTCTGCCGGGTCTGCCGAATGGCTCTCGCGGAGGTTGAACCCTCCCCGTCGGACCGCCGTATGCATGGACGAGACAGCGGCTGAGATCGCCGACGCCTCGCCAGAAGATTTCCGACAGTGTCCGGTGACCCCACGCTCGGGGCGTCGTCGGCCACGGGCCTTGCGGCCCACCGGAATGCCGTCGATCGAGCGGGCGGCGACCGGCAGCTGCCCCAGAAGGGTTGGGTTTCAGTCGCATGAACACGCGTTCTCCTCGACGCAGAGTCCATCACCCGGTCGGTCCGTCGCCGTTGCAGTCCCGACGGTGGAAGATCGGCGGCACGCTCGGCCTGGCCGCCGTGATCATGGGGGCCGGACTGGGCCTGGCGTCAGCGGACACTGTCACCGCCGCTGACGTCGGCACCATCGTGTGTCCGAGTGTCGCCGACCGGTTGCCGGCGGTGCCGGCTTCGGCGCAGGCCGAGGTGGACCGGAACCTGCAGGCGCTGGAGACGCAGATCGTCGAGGCGAACGCGCGGCTGATCAGCAGTCAGGGGCAGGGCGGCGCCAACTTCGTGAACAACGCGATTCTCGGGCCGTTGGCGGACAAGCGGACCGCGGCGCTGGAGCGGATCGCGACCTCGATCGGCCGTGAAGGTGAGCTTTCGGGCGGTCTGGAGCCGTTGGCCACCTGTCAGTTGCACACCAGCTGACCTGGGCTGGACCAGACGGGTTCCCGCCGCTCACCCGGGAACCGGCCCCTCCGGTGCCGCTCTGCACGCGGCGCCGGAGGGGCATCTCCATTTTCCCGAAATGATTTGTCGTGATCGGACAGCTACTTTACGTCATATGCGCAGCGTTTGGTTGGTGGCGTCGACCGGGAACTAGCGGGACGATTCCGGCAGAGTGACCTGCCCCCAATCAAATGCCGGCAGCGTTCATCCGCAGAGGCTCCGGCTACGTAGTTGCTGAGGGACGGGCACTGGAGCGGGCGAAACGACCGGGAAGCGGTACGGTTTCTCCGGCGCCACGCCAAGGGCAAGGCATTCGCGGTGGACCGGGCACTGGGCTCGGCCGCCAGGGTGCTCGGATGGCACCAAGCGGGAGATCGAGGAGCATATGGCGCGGACGAACCAGAACCAGCGACCCGCCGGCCCCAGGCCCGAGCTACCTGGGATGCGACAGCCGTCCCGGCTGTCGGTCCTGGTCCTTTCGGCATCGGCGCTGGCGGTCTTCTGGGCGCTGGCGATGCTCACGCCGGCAGGGCGGATCGCGTACGTGTACGCGTTCTTCCTCACGGACTTCTTCGGCGGCGTGTTCACGTTGGTGTCGCTGAGTATCACGGTGATGGTCGGGCTACTCGCCACCGACCGCATCGTCCTGCTGCCTCGACACCGGGTGCTGCTGCAGTCGGCGCACCGTACGACCGGGATCATGGCCATCGTCTTCCTGGTGCTGCACATCGTCACGCAGATCACAACCGGCGCGGTATCGACGGTCGGCGCGTTCATTCCGTTTCTCGGCGGTAGCCAGGCGTTCTACGTCGGCTTCGGCACACTTGCGGCATACCTCATGTTCGCCATCCTCTGGACCGGACTCGCCCGGGCGAGGTGGGCCGATGTCGGTCCGCCGTGGATGTGGCGGGCGATGCACAGCGGTGCCTACGTGGCGTGGCCGATCGGCATTCTGCACGGTCTCGCTTCTGGCCGCCCTCCCGCCACCTGGGTCATCCTGAGCTACGTTGTCTGCATCGTGCTGGTGGTCATCGCGCTGCTGGTGCGGTTGGCGACCGGGGTGGGCAAGAAGAAGCCGTTTGTCTCGCAGGCGACCGGCACGTCGATCAAGCCGGTCGGCAAGATGGCCGAGGACTCCCGCTCCGGTTCCGGCTCGTCACGCCGTCGCGGTAGTCGCGACGACCGGATCAGCCTGGAGCCGGCGACCGCCGGTTTCGGGGCGCTCGGAGGACGTGGGGACATGATCGACTCGTGGGCTCCGGCAGGTGCCGCCCGTGGCGCCACGCCGCGACCCTCCGACCGCTACCGGGTCCCCGAGGTGCCCCAGCCGGCGGAGCGGACCCGCTCGTCGCTGGCCGAGGAGACCCGCGCGTACCGCCAGGTCGACGCCGACCGGGTGCCACGGGTGGACGACTCAGGCCGGGGCCGGTACGCCGAGGAGGACCGCCCCGCCGCACGCCGGTACGAATCAGCCCGCAGCGAAACCACCGACCGACGCTGGCGCGAGGAGCAGGACTCCGGCCGGGGCCGGTACGCCGAGGAGGACACCGGCTCCCGACGGCGGTACAGCGAGGAGTCCGACCGTCGCCGCGTCGCGGATCCCGACGACGGCCGTCGTCGCTACGCCGACGACGGCCGTCGTCGCTACGCCGACGACGATCGCGCCTACGACAACCGGCGTCCGGTGGACGACACCGTCGGCTCCAGAGGCCGCTACGCCGACGACCGGCCGGTCTCCGGCTCGGGCGCCCGCAGCCGGTTCGCCGACGACCGGCCGGTTTCCGGGGCCGGTCCCCGGGGTCGCTTCGACGACCGGACCGAGCAGGCAGAGCCGGTCCGCAGCCGCGCCGCCCGACGGCGCGCCGAGGCGGAGCCGCCGGTCAGCAGCCGCGACCTGGCCGACTACCCGGCGGACGACACCCCCACCCTGGTCGACCTCGCGTCCCGCCGTGCCCAGCGGGCGGCCGCGGCGGAATCCGCAGGCCGCCGGTCCAGCCGTGGCGCCGACGACGTCGACGAGGACTACTGGAACCGGCTTCGAGGAGAGGCGAATTGAGCGCGGCAACCGTTCCGCCAGTCGCGACCATCGGTCCACCCCGGTTGACCGCTGGCTTCGAGGAGTTCGGCCGCCTCGACCTGCGGGCACATGAAGAGGTGCACGGTGGGGTCGGTCCACTGTCGGTCGACGACCTGATGCGACTGGGTGAGGCGATCGACCTCAAGGGCCGAGGCGGCGCGGGGTTCCCGTTCCATCGCAAGGTCAAGGCGGTGGTCGAGTCAGCCGACAAGCAGGACAAGCCGGTCGTGGTCGTGGTCAACGCCACTGAGGGTGAACCCGCCAGTTGGAAGGACAAGGTGCTGCTCACCCGGGCACCGCACCTGATCCTCGACGGCGCCGCGTTGGCGGCGTTCGCCTTGGAGGCTGAGGAGATCGTCATCGGGGTCGCCGATGACGGAGTGGGCGGTGCCTCGCTGTCGGCGGCGCTGGCGGAGCGACGGATGCCCGTGCCCACCAGCATCGTCACCGTGCCGCATCGGTTCATCTCCGGCGAGGGTGGCGCGCTGGTACGCGGCATCAACGGGCTTCCGCACATTCCACCCGGAGTCAAGATCCGGTCCAGCGACTCCGGGGTGTCCGGTCTGCCGACTCTGCTGTCCAATGCGGAGACCTACTCGCAGCTCGCGGTCGCGGCCCGGCTCGGTCCCTACGAGTACAGCGCGGTCGGCCTGCCCGACGAACCGGGTACGGTGCTGCTGACCATCGGCGGGTCGGCTGCCCGACCGGCTGTGGTGGAATGCCCCACCGGGACCCCGTTGCGTGACATCCTGGAGCTGTGCGAGGCGCCTGTCGGGCCGGGCCTGCTGATCGGCGGCTATCACGGTAAGTGGATCACGCCGGAAGCGGTGGCGATCGTCGAGGTCTCCCGCAAGGGTTTCGCCAAGGTGGGCGGCACACTCGGCGCCGGCATCACGATCCCGCTGGGTGAGGGCACCTGCCCGCTCGGCGAGGTGGCCCGGGTCGTGCACTACATGGCCGGCGAGTCGGCCGGCCAGTGTGGGCCTTGTCGGCTCGGCCTGCCGGACATGGCCCGTACCATCGACTCGCTGGTGATCGGTAGCGCTGCCGTCGACGCGGTCCGGGCCGCCGCCAGCGTGGTCAAAGGCAGGGGCGCGTGCAGCCACCCCGACGGCACCTCCCGGTTCGCCATCTCGGCATTGGATGTCTTCGCCGAGGACCTGGCCGCGCACGCTGGCGGCGACGGATGCGGGAAACCGGTCAAGGGCATCCTGCCGCTTCCGGCGGACGCGCCGTCCGGCGGGACCAAGCGGCTCAGTGTCGACTGGACCCGGTGCGACGGGCACGGGCTCTGCGCGCATGTGGTGCCCGAGTACATCCGATTGGACGCGAACGGCTTCCCGGCTTTCCCGTCGAGCCCGGTGCCGGTCTGGTTGGAACCGGGAGCCCGCAAGGCGGTCAACATGTGTCCCGCGTTGGCGCTACGACTCAGCGAGGGCAAGGGCTGACCCGGACGCGGACACCTGCGGCGATCTGGTCGCAGGTGTCCGCCCCGGCTTTCCTTCCGCGTCATCTGCTGCGACACTGCAATGGTGTCGAGACATGTCGATTCCTTGGGTGTTCCGCTTCGTCGCGTGACCGCCTGGTGGTTGGTTCCCGAGGTCCTCGTGCTCGCGTTGCTGACGGTGGGTCTCTACTACTCCGTCGCGTCCGCCGAGCCGGTGCTGACCGAGGCCCAGCTGCGCGAGGACGCGGCGACGCGGATCGCCACCACCATCGAGCAGTCGACCAGCGACGAGCACGCCGCGCACGGCCACGAGGTGAACCCGGACGAACGGATGCTGTGCACCGCAGAGGTGTGGCAGTTGTCCGCCGGCACCCCTGAGCAGCCCGGCACCGCGTACGGCTACTACCTGTGCGCCACCGGCACGCCTGGTACGCCGTACATGCTGTCACGGATGAACGCGGGGCCCATCGTGGCCCGCCTCGGTGAACCGGTGCAGGTGACCGTCACGAAGCTCGACGAGGACTTTCGTGCCCAGGTCGAGGTGATGATGCCGGCCGAGTTCGTCGATCAGGCCTTCCGGGGTTTCGCCGATCCGCAGCGGGCCGACTCACTGCGGCAGCGCTTCGAGAGCCAGATCAGCAAGGCGGCGTAGGCATCGTCTCGGCTAGGGGCAAGGGTGCCGGACCAGGGTGGCCTGGCCAGCTGTGTGGTGCTCAGCGCACCAGGCTGCCGATCAGGTTGATCAACACGGCGATGATCACCGCGCCGAAGAGGAACGACAGGATCGCGTGGCTGAGCACGGTCCGGCGCATCGCGCTGCTGGTCAGCTGCGGGTCGGAGACCTGGAACGTCATCCCGATCGTGAACGCCAGGTAGGCGAAGTCGCTGAACCGGGGCTGCTCCTCGGTGTGGAAGTCGATACCCCCGGCCCGGTCCGGGCCGTAGTAGAGCCGGGCGTACCGCCCGGTGAACACCTCGTGGATGACCGCCCAGGACAGCACCACGGTGACCACGCTCATTCCGATGTGCAGGCCGCTGGCCGGATCGTGCGACACCTGGGGCGCACCGAGCACCACCGCGACGGCGAGCAGACTGGCCAGGGCGGCACTGACCAGCACCGCGTCCGCCAGCACCCGCCCCGGGTCGACCTCGTCGACGGCACGGACGGTGGCGGCCGCGTCGCACCGCCAGATCACCGGCCAGCGCCAGAGCAGATAGCCGCTGGCGGTCAGACCCCAGCCAGCCAGCGGCCCCAACAGCGTCGGTCCGAGGGCGGCTACCGGCACCCCCACGGCCAGGCCTGCGGCGGCCAGGGCGAGCAGTTGCCACGGTGGGTGCCGCCGCGGCCGTGCCGAGCTGCGCCGACCGGCCTCAGACCGGGGCCGGGGCATCGGCACCAGCCGGCGTCAGCCGCCGGACCATCCGCCGTGGTCGCAGACCACGTCCCTGCCGGGCCGCGTCGACGCCCAGGCGACCGAGCCGGGTACGCCGGAGCCGGGCGATCCGCTCCAACGGCAGCAGCCCCAGGCCGGCGGCGGCGGTGGCTGAGCCCCCGACGATGCACCAACCCATCGGCCCGAGTGGCCGGCAACCGAAGAACTGGCTGACCACCGGGGTCTGCACCACGCCGAACAGGGTGCCGAGGGAGACGCCGGCGGCGGCCAGCACCATCGGGTCGCCCCTGGCCGCGACCGCGGTCTGCGCCAACTGCGCGGCGACGAGGCTGGCGAGCGCCACACTCGATGCCCGGGTCGGGGTGCCGGTGAACCGGGCGGTCAGCCAGCCACCGGTGGTGGCCAGCGCCGTCGCCGCCGCCCGCCGCGCCACCTCCCGGTTGAGGCTGGCTCCCAGGGAGGAATCCGGTCCCTCCCTGGCCAGTTCGTCGGTGCTCACCCCACGCGGTGGCCGCGATGCCACGGCGATCGCCGGCAGCAGGTCGGTCATCAGGTTGACGAACAGGATCTGTCGAGGGTTGAGCGCCTGCTGACCGGAGATCAGTGAACTGCCGACGGAGAACAGGATCTCGCCCAGGTTGCCACCCAGTAGCAGAGCGAGCGCCTCGCGTACCGACACCCACATCGCCCGGCCCTCGGTCACTCCCTCGGCGATGCTCTCGATCCGGCCGTCGACGACGATCATGTCCGCGGCCTGGCGGGCGGCGCTGGTGCCGTGGTCGCCGAGCGCGATGCCCACGTCGGCGAGTTGGATCGCCGGGGCGTCGTTGGCGCCGTCGCCGGTCACCGCGACGACCCGGCCCGCCTGCCGCAGTGCCCGTACCACCGCGACCTTGTGCGCCGGACTGACCCGGGCGAACACCGAGGTACGCGACACCAGCTCGGTCAGCCGGTCCGGACCTGCCGCGTCGAGGTCCGCTCCGGTGACCACGGAGCTGCCGTCGAGCAGCCCGAGCTGAGCGCCGATCGATTCGGCGGTGCTCGGATGGTCGCCGGTGAGCATCACCACGGCGATGCCGGCCAGTCGCAGCCGCCGGATGGCCTCGGCGGCGCTGTCACGTGGCGGGTCGGCCAGGCCGAGCAGCCCGCGCAACTCCAGTTGATCGACCCGGTCGTCGGCGAGGTCGCGTCGGCCGGACGCGGCCCGCCCGGCCACCGCGAGTACCCGCAGCCCGTCGCGGGCCAGCCGGTCGATCGCGGCGTCCACCTCGGTGCGTCGGCTCTCGTCCAGCGGGACCACCTCGTCGCCGCGTCGCCAGGTCGCACAGCGTGGCAGCACCGTCTCCGGTGCGCCCTTGACGTTGATGGTGGCACCGGCGGGGCAGACACCGAGCACCGCGTGGAAGCCCCGTCCGGGCTCGAACGGCAACTCGGCCAGCATTTCCCAGCCGTCGGCGCCTTCGCGTAGACCCACTCCGGCGCTCTGGCCGCCGTCGACGACGGCCTGGTCGGTCGGATGCGGTAGCCGCTGGTCTCCGTCCGGCACCGGGGTCGCCCGCAGCGCGGCGGCCAGGACATGGCGGTGGCCGTGGCTCAGTGCGTCCACCGGCTCGGTACGCGACCCGTCACAGACGCTCTGCAGCCGGATCAGACCCTGGGTGAGGGTGCCGGTCTTGTCGAAGCAGATCACGTCGACCCGACCGAGCGCCTCCATCGCCCGCGGGTCGCGAATCAGTACGTTGTGCCGTGACAGCCGCTTGCTCGCGCTGAGCTGGGCGGCGGTCGCCACGAACGGCAGTCCTTCGGGGATCGCGGCCACCGCCAGGGCGACCGAGGACCCGACGGACTCGGCGAGCCGGCCACGCAGCAGGCCGCTGCCGAGAGTCGCGGCGGCGGCCGCCAACGCGGCCGGTACCGAGGCCGAGGCGATCTGCCGCAGCCGGGCCTGCACCCCACCTTGCGGTGCCTCGTCGAGGACCTGATCGGCCGAGCGGCCGGCCTCGGTGGATCTGCCGGTGGCCACCACGACCGCCGCCGCCGTGCCGGCAGCCACGGTCGTGCCGGCGTACACCATGCTGGTGCGTTCGGCGACAGCGGTGGCGTCCGTGCCGGCAGGGGACTTCGTCACCGGCACTGATTCGCCGGTCAGATTGGACTCGTCGATCTCCAGACCGTTGGCGGTGATCAGTCGGCAGTCGGCGGGCACCGAGTCGCCCGGCTCCAGGCAGATCAGGTCGCCGGTGACCAGTTCCTCGGCGGGCCCGACTCGTTGCTGCCCGTCTCGTTGTACGCGTACCCGTAGCGCGCCGGCGCTGAGCAGACGCCGCAGGGCACGGCCGGCGGTCATCTCCTGCGCTCCGGCCAGCAACGCGTTCGCCATGATCACCGAGAGCACCATGACCGCGTCGACCGTGGATCCGGTGAGCGCCGAGACGCCGGCGCCGGCCGCCAGCGGCCCGGTCAGTGGGGTGTCCAGCTCGGCCGCAGCGGCCTGCCACAACCCTCGGCTGGAGTCCGGGTCCGGCCGGTTGCCGTCCTGCTCGGCCTGCCGTTGGTGGGCCTGTTCGTCGCTGAGCCCGCTGGCGGAGCTGCCGAGCCGATCGAGCACCTCGTCCACTGGCATCGCGTGCCAGGGCGCGTGGCTCTGCGGCACCGGCATCGGACGCCGACCCAGATCGCGAGCCGCCCGGTAGCCCATCGCGAGGTTCACCAGGCCCGCGACGTTGTCGATCAACAGTGATCGGGCGCCGCCGCGTGGCGTACCGTCGAGGACCCCCAGCGCCGCGGCGGCCACCGAGCCGAACATCGCCCGTCGGGCGCTGCCCGCGCTCACCGCCCGTGCCAGTGCCGTCGCCTCCACCACCAGCCAGGCGGTTTCCAGGCCGGGTGCGCAGATCAGATGCGCACCCCATGGCGGCCGGCGGGCGGCCTGACGGATCACCCCGATGCCGCAGTCGGCTGCGGCCAGGGCGACGTCGTTGCGGGTGGCGATGAGCGCCACGCCATGGCCGGCCTGCTGCAACGACCGCACCGACGCCGCCAGCCGTGACCCGCTGGCCACGGTGCCTTCGGCCCGGCAGCGGGCGGCGAGTGCCCGGCCGGACGAGCCGGTGACCGGATTGCGGCCGACCGCGGTGCGTCCGGCGATGAGTAGCCGTCCCACCCGGCGGGCGGCGGCGGTGAGCGCCTCGGCCTGCGGATCAAGCTCGGCCTCGACCCGGACGAGCGCCATCAGCTCACCGTGGTAGGTGAGTGCCAGCACGTCGCCGGAGGCCGGACCGTTGCCGTTGCCAGTAGCCGGTGGTGCCGAGGCACCACCGGCTACTGGCTCACCGGCGACGAGACGGTCGAGCGCCTCGGTCGGTACCGGCCGGTCCAGGCGGTGCGGTGGCGTCAGCGACCAACCCTCCGAGGCGTCGCCGACAGGCTCGCCGCCGCCGTCGAGCAGCCGGTTCGCCTGCTGACGGGTCTGCTCCTCGCTGGCGGCGACCGGAACCACCGCCGTGACGACGGTGCGGCCGGTGAGCAGCACCGAGGCGTCGATGACCACGGTGTCCACCCGGTCGAGCCTTCGCAGGGCGGCGGCCTCCCGGACCACCACACCCTGCCGGGCCAGGGCCCGGCCGAGGTGCCCGGCGTACGCGTCCCGGCCGGTGCGGGCGCTGCGTGGCGAGGCGACCGCGGTTACTCGGGCCGCGCGCTGCCGGCCGCCGGGCAGGACGGTGAGGATCCCGGCGGCGACCAGCGTCAGGGTGCTCATCCGTTGGGCGTACTGCTCGATGGGCCCGTCCGGTAGGGAACGGGGTCGGGCCGGCGGCGGCAGGGCCGGAGCCCGGCTGCTGTCGGCGTCCCGATGCAGTTCGTGCACCCGGGCCGCCCAGACGTCGTGGTAGGCCGAATCCTCGGCCATCAACGTGGCCCGCAGCACCGCGTCGGTGAGACTGGTGAGCGGGCGTTGGGTGGCTGCGGCGACCGCGGTGGTGAACAACGCCTGGCCGAGGTCGGCGCCGACCGGCCCGAGGGCGCGTCGTAGCCAGGCCCGTAGCTGCGGTACGTGTTCGAAGGCAGCCGGTAGCGCCGCGATCTCGTTCGGCAGCGCGGGCAGCCTCAGCACCTTGCCGACGGTGGCGATGCCGGCCCCGATCAGGTCGCCGGTGAGTGACGCGACGTTGCCGACGCCGGCGTCGACGTGGGTGCTGCCGCCGGTCGGCGGTGACAGTTGGGCTTCCGCCTCGGCGAGCGCCACCACCAGCCGGTTGCCGGTGATCACGTCCGGGTCGAAGCTCACGACCATCCGGCACAGGGCGCCGTTCCAGGCGGCCCAGTGCACCCCGTCGATGGCGTCGAGCGCCTGTTCCAGGCGCTGCGTGTCGGCGATGACCTGGCCGTGGTCGTCGGTGCTGACCTCCAGATGGGCGTGGCCGTCGTAGGCCCAGGCATGCCGGGCGTGGGCCATCCGGCGTCGCCGTACCGACCTGATGGTGGCTGCCGGACGCTCCAGCATGGACGGCACCTCCCGGGGTGGATCCGCCTGGGGGTTGACGGTCATCGGAGTCCTTCCACGGATGCTCTGGCCTGCAGGCCTGGGAGGAAATGGAACTCCTGCGGAGCAGGGCAGGGAGAGCCGATCCGCCGCCGGGGCGGATCGGCGTCCATCCACACGCCGCCCCAGGGCTCACCGGTGGGGTTGTTGGACTGTGGACTGTGCCCGGGACCGTGACGCGGGCGTTCGGGTACCGCTTCGACCCGACCCCCGGGCAGGCAGGCGAGCCTGCCCGGGCGTTCGGTTGTGTCCGGCTGGTCTACAACATGGCGTTGGCCGCCCGCACCGAGGCGTGGATCCTGCGTCGGGAACGGATCACCTAGTATCCGACGTTCAAGTCGAGGAATCGGTCGCGGAGGTCGGCGGAGTACACCGCGAGCGCGTTCCGCTGGCGCGACGGCCGGCTGACCCTGGCGAAGGTGTCCGCGCTGCACAAGCTGACCACTCGGCTCGTTCGTGAAAACCAAACGATCGTGCTCGCGGAGGGGCTCTGCGTGATTGCCGGTGGAGGCGGTGTAAGACCTCAACGGGGGTTCTCCTCTCGGCCGGGGCGGTCGTCGGTGAAACAGGAAACCCGAGGGTGACCAAGGGGGTCCCCGTCCTTCAGGGCGGGGAGGAAGTCAAGGTCACAGTCGTCTCCTGACGTGACGGTAGATCTGAGCGAGCGAACGTGAGGTGCTTTCCGGCTTCTCGGTCCTGTGGACGCGCTGAGTGAAGTAGCCATTCGGTCACTTTAAGTAGTTATTCGGTCGCTCTATGCTTGAACTGGTCGCCGCAGCAGCCGATCGGCCGAGGTGGCGGTCCGGTGGGAGGGGACCGCGATGTCGGAGCCGGATGAATGGGACCGCCGCACACTGCTCGCTCTCGCCGGCCGGTCCCGCCCGGCCGGTGACCTTCCCGTGGCGCTGCGCGAGGTGGCACTACGGTTCGGCGACCTGTTCACCGAGGTGGACCGCGCCTATCGGGCCGGTGAACCCGGCTGGCACGAGGCGGTCCGCCGGGCGGTCGACCGGCTGCGCGCCGCCGGGCTGATCAGCGGTACCCGTACCCTGCGGTTGACCGATGCCGGACGGCAGCACGCCGACGCCGCCGCGGCCGAGCGGCCGTCGGCCGCGACAGCCCCGACCGGTCCCGCCGCCGAGCGGCCGGGCGCCAGCGGGCCGCCGATCGCCCCACCGGGCACGATCGCGGACCCGCTGCGGGGCATGGTCGGACGGCTACGTCTGGGATTCCCGACCGGGCCGGACGAGCCGATGCCGGTGCTGGTGGCGGTGAATCTGCACTTCGCCGGCGGCGCACGACGTGCGGCGGAACACCTGGCCGGGCTGTGGTTTCGGGTCACCGGCGGGCGGCATCCCCAGCCGTTGGCCGGCGAGTATCTGGTCGGCGAGCTGAGCCTCAACCAGATGAGGCGACTGGTCGCCGCGGACCGGGTGTCCAGCGAACCGGCAGACCGAGCCGTGCACCGGATCTGGCCGGACTTCCCGGTCCGTCCGCAGATCGACGTCTCGACGGCCACCATCAAGGCAGACGCCGCCCGGCGCACCTTCGGCGCCGCAGGCCAACGGATCGTCTGGGCGGTGGTCGATTCGGGCATCGACGCCGAACATCCCCACTTCGCCAGCTACGCGACGTTGAGCGCGCCCGAGGTCCGTGACCTGCACCGTAGCTTCCCCGGCGGCGGGCCACCGCGTGCCGACGGTGCGTTGGTCGACGAGAGCGGGCACGGCACGCACGTGGCCGGGATCATCGCCGGGGGGATCGACGCCTCGGCCCGCCGGCAGCCGCCGTGGGCGGTGCGGGTGATCGAGCACCACTACGACATCGACAACCCGACAGAGCCGGTACCGGTGCCCCGGGAACTGCCTGACCCGACCACGATGATGGGTATCGCGCCGCAGACACGGCTGGTCAGCCTCAAGGTCCTGCACGGCGGCGGTGGACTCGCCGAACGGGTGTCCAGGGTGATCGGCGCACTGGCGTACGTGCGGCAGATCAACGCGCAGAGCGACCGGGTGATGCGGATCCACGGGGTCAATCTCAGCGTGGGGTACGAGTTCGACCCGGAGTGGTTCGCCTGCGGCCAGTCCCCGCTCTGCCGGGAGGTCGACAAGCTGGTCCGCTCCGGCGTGGTCGTGGTCACCGCCGCCGGAAACTCCGGCTACGGAATGGTCGGTGCCCCGTTCGGTCTACCGTCGCGGTTCGCGCTCGGTTCGACCATCAACGACCCGGGCAACGCCGAGCGGGCCATCACCGTCGGCGCTACCCACCGCGACATGCCCCACACGTACGGGGTGTCGTACTTCTCGTCCAAGGGACCGACCGGTGACGGACGCGCCAAGCCCGACCTGGTGGCGCCCGGCGAGCGGATCGTGTCCTGCGCGGCTGGGGCCCGGCTGGCGGCCGCGCAGGCCGGCTGGACCGGTCCGCCGGCGGCGGTCTATCTGGAGGAGTCCGGTACGAGTGTCGCCGCCCCCCACGTCTCCGGCGCGGTCGCGGCGTTTCTGTCCGTCCGACGGGAGTTCATCGGCCAGCCCGAGCGGGTCAAGCAGGTCCTGCTGGCCACGGCGGTGCCACTCGGTCGGGACCCACGGTTCCAGGGGCATGGACTGGTCGACCTGCTCCGCGCGCTGCAATCGGTGTGACCGGCCGGAGGAGGGAGCGGCGATGACGACCGCACGCATCGGTGGGCTGCCGTTCTGGGAACTGCGCTTCGATGCCTCCGGTGACCCGGACCCGGCGGCGGTGACCGCCCTGCTCAAGGGAGCCCGTGCCTGCGGCGTCACCGATCTGGTGCTCCTCGCCCACGGCTGGAACAACGACCGGCAGCTCGCCGGTCCGGCCTACGAGGCCTTCTTCGGACTGCTCGCCGTGCAGGCCCGACAGGCGGGGCCGTGGGCCGACAGCATCGGCCTGGCCGGGGTGCACTGGCCCGCACGGCGGTGGCCGGACGAGCCGGTGCCCGACTTCGCTCCCGCCGGTGCGGTGCCGGGCCCCGGTCCGGCACCGGCCACCCTGCCCGGCGCCGTCGCGGTGAGCGCGCAGCCCACGCCGTCGGGATCGCCCCGGCCGGCCGGCCTGGACGATGCGACGTTGGGTGCGCTGCGATCCACCTTTCCCACCGGGGCACCGGCCATCGACCGGATGGCCCACCTGCTGCTGACCCGACCGACCCCCGCCCGGGTCGACGCCTTCGCCGCCGAACTGCGGCAGTTCGCGGTCGTGATCGCGGGCGGGTTCGACGACGGCGAGTCCGCCGCTGCCCAGGACGACCCGGCGAGTCCGCCGCTGCCCGGGATGCTCCACGGTGAACCGGCCCAGGTGTACGGCCGGTTCCTCGACGGCCTACGGCGGTGCGGCACCCCGCTCGGGGATGCCCACGGCGGTGGGGCGGCAGGTCTCGGCGATCCGCTGCGGGGCATCTGGCACGGCGCCAAGGAGGCGTTGCGGCAGTTGACCTACTGGCAGATGAAGAATCGAGCCGGGGTGATCGGCCGCGCCGGCCTGGGCCCGGTGCTGGCCCAACTGCCCGGGGCGGTGCCGGGTGTCCGGATCCACCTGGTCGGGCACAGTTTCGGTGCCCGACTGGTCAGCTTCGCGGCGGCCGCGGCGGCTCCGGTGCGGTCGGTCACCTTGTTGCAGGGGGCGCTGTCCCGGTTCGCCTTCGCGCCGACGCTGCCGTTCGCCCCTGGGCGATCCGGTGCCCTCGCCACGATGCCGGCCGGGGTCGCCGGTCCGGTGACTGCCTGCTACTCGACCAACGATTCGGCGCTGGGGGTGTTCTATCCGCTGGCCTCACTGGCAGCCGGGGACGACGCAGCTGCTCTGCCGTCGCTCGGTCGACGATGGGGTGCGCTGGGCTTCCACGGTGCCAGCGCGGCCGGTGCGCCCCACGCGACCGTCGCCGCAGCCGGGCGGCGCGACGCCTATCAGTTCGGCCATGGCCGGATCCTCAACGTGGACGCTACCGGGGTGGTCCGCCGGGGCGGCCCGCCGAGCGGCGCGCACAGCGACGTCCTTCAGCCGGAACTCACCTGGTTGGTGCTGCTCGGCGGCGGACTGGTGTAGCGGCCCGGTCGACGGCAGCCTCGGCCCGGTCGACGGCGTGTCGAGCGCCACCCGAGGTGCTAGTCGAAGAACCGCGCCAGGTGGCTGGCGTCCGGGGTCGGGTCAGTGGGCTGGCCGGCGACCAGATCCGCGAAGACGGTGGCACCGTCGCACGAGGCGTGCTGCGGGTGCCAACGCCCGGCCGGGGCCGGTTGCTGGCAGATCCCCTTGATCGTCTGCAGGTCGAAGAAGCGCAGATGGGTCGGGTCGGCGACCGCGTTGACATGTCGCCACCAGGGGGAGAGCACGTGCAACACGCCGCCCGGCCGCAGTACCCGGTGACACTCGTCGACCAGACGCAGGTAGTCGGTGAGGTGTTCCAGCACGTGGACCGCGAAGATCTGGTCGACCGAGTCGTCGCGTACCGGCAGCCCGTTGCGCAGGTCGGCCACGACGGCGACGGCCTTGCCCGGACGTTGGTCCAGGCCGATGTTGCCTGGATACTGCGGGCAGTCGCCACAGCCGATGTCCAGGATCACCGGGTCACGGCCGCCCACCCGAACCCGGTCCCAGACTCCGTGTACGCCGGCCAACCGACCGATGGCCACGCGTACCCGGCGCAACTGGTCGAGGTCGGCGACGTCGCCGGTCAGGTGGGCGACGCCGCCGTCGAACCGGACCTCGACATCGAGATCGCGCAGTCGGGGGTCGGCGGCCAGCAGATCGGCGGCAGTGGCCGTCAGGTAGCCGTCGTGCAGCCGGTGCCGGGTGCTGGAGAACTCCGCGTAGAACACCTGCCGCCGGTACCCGGTCGGCACCCGCCGAAACGTCGGCGGTCGGAGTATCTGCCGGCCGACGGCGGGTAGTCGCCCGCCGATCGGGGGCGATGATTGCCGGCTGAGTCCGGCGGGAACCGACCGCCGGCATCGTCAGCTCGGCTGACCCAGGGCGACGAGTAGCTGGTCGACGCTGCTGAACCGCTCCATGGGCAGTGCCCGCAGCGTCTGCAGCAACGAAGTCTCGGCGCCGAGTTCCTGGGCACGCCGGATCAGATCCTCCCGGGACAATGGAAAATCGAGGCCCGCGACGTAGTCGGGGAGCTGCAACGAGTCAGCCATGGCGGCAGGTATACCCACCGTCGGGCGGTCCACGCCCGACGGTGTCGGTGTTGGTTCACGCGCTGCCGGCTCCACGACGTAGTCCCCACCCGTGAACGGAAGTGCTCATTCCCGCTGGGTGAGCCGAGGTCACCCAGCGGGCGGCGACGATGGGGCCGACACCGGGGGCCGGACGAGGCTGACACCGGCACGAGGGGGAACGGTCATGCCGCGCGCAGTGGGAATAGACCTGGGCACCACCAACTCGGTCATCGCAGCGGTCTCCGGCGGACGTCCGACGGTCGTGCCGAACGCCGTCGGAGCCCGGACCACTCCGTCGGTGGTGGCCTTCACCGAAGCCGGCGCCCGACTGGTCGGTGACGCGGCCCGCCGACAGGCGGTCCTCAACCCGAAGGGGACGGTCCACTCGGCGAAGCGGTTCACCGGGCGACGCTACGACGAGGTCGGCCGGGAGGCGGCCGGAGTGCTGTTCGACGTGATCGGCGACGGGGGCATGGCCCGGTTCGACATCAAGGGCCGGCGGTACGCGCCAGAGGAAATCAGCGCACTGGTGCTGCGTAGTCTGGTCGACGACGCGGCGGCGGTGTTGGGCGAGCGGATCGATCAGGCGGTGGTGACCGTACCGGCGCACTTCGACGCAGCGCAGCGCACCGCCACCCGCGAGGCGGGCCGACTCGCCGGCCTACGGATTCTGCGGATCATCAACGAACCGACTGCTGCGGCCGTCGCCTACGGACTGCATCTGCGTCAGCCGCAGACGGTTCTGGTGGTGGACCTCGGTGGTGGCACCTTCGACGTCAGTGTGCTGGACGTCGGGGACGGTACGGTCGAGGTTCGCGCCGCCGCGGGCGACGCCCACCTGGGGGGCGACGACTTCGACCACCGCGTGGTGGAGCACCTGGTCGCCGGGTTCCACCGGGACCACGGGATCGACCTCGCCGTGGACGCGCAGACCCGCCAGCGGCTGATTGAGGCGGCGCAGCGGGCCAAGGAGGAGCTGTCGTCGGCGACTGAAGCTGAGGTGAATCTGCCGTTCGTCGCCTCCGATCCGGGGGAACCGAAGCATCTGCGCACCCTCGTCGACCGCAACTGTTTCGACGAACTCACCGCCGATCTGGTGGAGCGCTGCCGGGGACCGGTGGAACAGGCGATGCGTGATGCCCAGGTTCGTGCCGCGGACCTGGACCAGGTCCTGATGGTCGGTGGCGCGACCCGGATTCCGGCGGTACGGGATCTGCTGCGGCGACTCACCGATGGTCACCAGCCGCATCTGCTGATCAACGCGGACGAGGTGGTGGCGTTGGGCGCGGCGGTCCAGGCGGGACTGCTGACCGGGGCCGGCGCGGACGCCGATACCCGGACCCGGCTGCGGGACGTCACCTCGCTCGCGGTGGGTCTGCAGGCGCATGACGGGGCGATGGCCACCATCATCGAACGAAACACCGCCATCCCGGTACGTCGTACCCAGATCTTCTCCACCGCTGAGGACGACCAGGTGAGCGTGGACATCGTGGTGCGGCAGGGGCAGCGTAGCCGGGCGCAGGACAACCGGATACTGGGCCGGTTCCGACTTTCCGGCATCCGACCCGCGCCACGCGGAACACCGCGGATCGAGGTCACTGCCGAAACCGACGCGGACGGAATCATCACCATCTCGGCCCGGGACGCCGACAGCGGGTACAGCCGGTCGATCACCGTGACCGAGATCGTCGAGCCACCGTCGGTGCCTGACAGCCCGCTGGCGGCTGGCGGTCCGTCGCCGCGCGGCGCTCTGCCGGCGCGGCCGGCGGGTGAAGCCGCCGGGATCGACCCTGGCGACGAACTGCAGATGCTGGCGGAGCGGGTCGAGCGGGAACTGGCCGGTCCGACGGCGGTCGCGCCCGCTCACGAGCGGACCAGAGCGCAGCTGCTCGTCGACGACGCCCGCGGCGCGCTGCGCGAACAGGCGTCGGTGGAGCGTCTGTGGACCCTGTCCGCCGAGCTTCGGCAGGTCGCCGAGGCGTTCGCAGCCGCTGCGGATCACCGGTAGGCCCACCGGTACGCACATCTTTCGAGCGGTTCGTCAATCCGGTCGGGTCCGGTGGTCAGTCGCCGGCCCGGTCGCCGGCCGACAGATCGATCATGCGCTGCCGCCGGGCGGTCACCGTGTTGCCGAACTGCCGGCTGGCCGCCGTCCGGGCGGCCCGGCCGCGCGGGCCGGTGCCGCGGCTACTGCCCGGATCCGGGCCGCCGGCGCCGGGACGGCCCAGCCGGCCGGTCGGCGGCCGACCCGCTGACCCCGCGGGGTGCGGTGTGGTGGAAAACGGCTCTGCCTCCGTCGGCCCGGACAACTCGCTGCGGGCGCGGGGCAACCAGTCCGGATGGCGACGGCGGAGAAACTCGAACAGTCCCTCGCGCAGCTCACACCGTAGATCCCAGGAACTCGGCGCGTCGGCGGCCGAGGCGAGGATCCGGATACAGATCGTCGTCTCGGTCGCGTCCACCAACTGCACCACCCACTCCCGCCGGTCCCACAACGGTGACGCGTCGACGATCCGGTGCGCCTCGGCACGTAGCACGTCGATGTCGGCGGTGAAGTCTAGGTGCAGGATCACGCTGCCCAGCACCTGCGCTTCGTTGCGGGTCCAGTTCTGGAAGGGAGTGGTGGTGAAGTAGGAGGTGGGCAGGATCAGCCGGCGCTGGTCCCAGACCCGGACCACGACGTACGTGAGCCGGATCTCCTCGACCCTGCCCCACTCCTGCTCGACCACCACCACGTCGTCGAGGCGCAGCTCATCGCTGAACGCCAACTGCAGGCCGGCGAACACATGACCGAGTACCGACTGGGCGGCCAGACCGGCGACCACGCCGGCCACGCCGGCGGAGGCCAACAACGATGCCCCGAGTGCTCGAAGCTGGGAGAACGTCATCAGGGTCGCGGCCAGCGCGACGATGCTGATGATCACCGCGGTGAGCCGGCGGAGCAGACCGATCTGGGTACGGGCCCGGCGCCGCCGCCGGTTGTCGGTCATGTCCACCGGCAGCCGCCGGAACGCGGTGTCCTCGAAGACGAAGAGGATCCGGATCACCAGCCATGCGCCGCAGTAGATCAGCGCCAGCAGGAGGAGGTGCAGCACCTCGTCGCGCAGTTCGCCGGTGACCCCGCTGACCGGCACTGCCAGCAGCAGCCCGCCGACCAGTAGCGTGGCTCCCCAGGGTCGGTGGCACTCCCGGTGCAGGGTGGTGAGAAACGGTGCGTACCGTCCACGGGCCGCCAGCCTGGCACCCCACCCGGAGAGCCAGGTCAGTGCGATCGACCCGCCGACCATGGCGATCACCGCCACGATCGCTCGACCGACCTGTTCGTCCAACATCTTCCGGTCACCTCCGTCGGCCTGCCCGTCACGCTGCCGGGGTGGCCCTCACCCGCCGACCATCTGCCGGTGCCCGGTCAACGCTGCGGATCGACGGTGATCCGGTTCTCCACCGCGGTGACACCCGGAGCCGACCAGACGATTCGCTCCGCCTCCTCGCGCTCCAACCAGGACTGGACAACGCCCTTGACGATGACCTTTCCGCCGTCGGTGTCGACCGTGATCTGTCTCGCGTCGGTGGCCGCGCTGCGGACGAGCGCGTCGGAGATGCTGCGCCGCAGCTCGGGCGGGGACGGGTCGACCCGGGGGCGGACCGCGACCAGATTGGTCACCCCGCGGACCCCGGACAGTCGGCGTACCGCCCGCTCTGCGGCCCGGCGTTGAAACTCCCACTCCACCTCGCCCTTGAGGGTGACCCAGCCCTGGGCCACGGTCACCTCCAGCCTTTCGATCGGTACGAACGCGTCCCACTCCAATGCCCGGGTGGCGGCGCCGGCGACGTCGGCGTCGGTACGTTCAGCTGAACTGGGCAGGCGCACCTCGATGTCGTTGGCGACCGCAGTGACCCCGCGTACCCGGTGGGTGGTCCGCTCCGCCGCCCACTTCTTGCCGTAGTTGTCGACGGAGCCGAGCAGCGTCACCACCCCGTCCTGCACGGTCACGCCGATCTCGTTGGGCTGGACCCGGGCGTCCCACTTCAGCTCCTCCAGGACGTCGCGTTGGAGCTCTTCGTCGGTGCGTACCGTTGCGGCGGTCATCGTTCCTCCCGTGGCGTCCCGTCCCGGCCGCGTAGCCGGTGGTTAGAGCAGCCGCAGCTCGCGGGCCCTGCGTACCGCTTCGCGGCGGCGGGGTGCGCCGAGCTTCTGGTAGATGTTGCGTACGTGCGTCTTGACAGTGTTGACCGACAGGAACAACTCGGCGGCGATCTCACCGTTGGACAAGGTGCCCTGCAGGTACCGCAGGACGGTCAGTTCCCGTTCGGTGAGGGGTTCGGCGATCGCGGGTGCCGGGCGGTGCCGGTCGGCATGCCGTCGGCCGGCGGCGTCGACGAGGTCGTTGACGAAGCCGCGGTGTCGGGTGCCGGAGTCGAGATGCTCCACCAGCAGCTCCCGCACCGGTGTGCCACCGTGCCCGAACACCCGTCGGTGGCCGTCCGAGGCAGCCAGGTCGAGCACCTGTTCGAGCAGGTCCCGTGCGGTGCGTTGGTCGCCGAGCGCCCGAGTGGCCACCGCCTCGACCAGACCGGCGTCCAGCCGGTGCAGCCGCGTCGACAGTTCGTCGCGTGGTGGCGCCCAGCCGGGCATCTCGGCCAGGGCCGAGGCCGGCTCGCCGGCGAGCAGCCGTAGCCGGGCCAGCGCGATCCGTGCGGTCTGCCGGGTCGAGGTCGGCCCCTCGCCGACCAGGCCGGACAGCAGCTCCCGTGCCCCACCCAGGTCGCCGCACGCCATCCGGGTCTCTGCCAGTGCCAGCCGGCGCAGCTGGTCGTGATAGTTGACGGTCGGTCCGGTGTCGGCGTCGCCGAGCAGGTCGGCGACCGCGGCGAAGTCGCCCTCGGCGTGCCGGACGGCGGCCTGGACCATCGCGACCAGCCCGGTCACCGTGGCGGGGGTTCCCGGACCGGCCAACGTCTGTGCCCGATCGAGCTGCCGGGTGGCATCGGACAGGTCGTCACGGTGCAGGGCGACCAGGGCGAGCGCCAGGTGGGCCGCTGCGGCGTGGCTGGCGCACCGGCGCCCCGGACAGGCGGGCGGGGTCAGCGCCGTCCGCGCGGCCACACCGGCCCGGTCCAGATCACCGCGCCAGGCCTGCAGCAGCGCCAACTGTCCGGTGGCGAAGCGGATCGTGCAGCTGTGCCGGCTGTCGGCCATCGCCGGTACGGCGGACAGTGCTTCTTCCGCCCCCGGCAGATCGCCCAGCCCGAACCGGGCGGTGCCGAGCATGGCGAGCGCCACCGGGTGTCCGCGACCGGCCTCGCCCTGCCCGGTCGCCGCCGTGGCGGCGACCAGGTCCGTGGCGTACGCGGCCGCCGATTCGAAGCTTCCGTGGGCCAGTGCGATCGCCAGTGGTGCCACGATCACGGTGAGGTCTCGGCCGGCGGTGTGCGCCCCGGAGCGGGAAGGCGGTGCTTCGCCGACGCATGCTGGCTGCGCGGCGCCGATCGCGCCTGCGGGTGGGACGTCGATCTCCAACTGGTCGAGTGCCAACGACATGGCCAGCGCCGCAGGCGCGCGATCGAGGCTCGC
The DNA here is from genome assembly GCF_048060115.1 of Micromonospora sp. LOL_023. NCBI lineage: Bacteria > Bacillati > Actinomycetota > Actinomycetes > Micromonosporales > Micromonosporaceae > Micromonospora > Micromonospora sp. LOL_023. The sequence continues at coordinate 20,048 of NZ_JBHMIM010000012.1, read as the reverse complement.
GGGTAGTGTCGTGCGGCCGGCGTCCTGGTGCCCGCAGAGCAGCAGCTCCGGCCAGTAGGTGGTGGCCAGTTCGATGGCAGCGGCGGCGTCGCCTATCGCCAGCCCGTGGCGCAGCGCCGCGATCGGGCGGCCATGCGCGCGATACCACGCGTACGCCCGGCGGTGAAGTTCGGGCAGTTCGTCCGGATACCGGCGCCGCAACTCGGCGTACAGTGCGTCGGCGAGCATCTGGTGGCAGCGGTACCAGGCCGGTTCACCGTCGATGGCGACGATGAAGCCGGCGACGTGGCGGGCTGCGGCGGCCAACTGCTGCTCGCCGTCGTGACGGCCGGTCAACTCGTCGGCCAACGCCCCGCAGACCCGGTCGAGTACCGAGGCGCGGACGAGCGTCTCGTGGGCGGGCGTCTCCGGGTCGGGAACCACCTCGGCCCGTAGGTAGCCGGCGACGCCGGCGTCCGGATCGCTGGCCGGGAGCCGTTCGGCAGCCGGCTCCGCTCCGCTGGTCAACGCCAGGCTGGCCAACCTGACGCCGGCGGGCCAGCCCTCGGCGCGGGTGTGCAACTCCCGGATCCGTTCGATCGGGTGCTCCGGCACCTGCATCCGGACGAGCCGGATGCTTTCGCTCAACGTCAGCGCGAGTTCGGCGGCGCGGATCTCGGTCAGTTCACCGGTGAGCCGCAACCGGTGCAGGGCGATGGCCGGTGCGCTGCGTCCGGCGACGACGAGTCGTAGCTGTCCCTGAGAGTGCCGTAGCAGGAACTCGATTCCCCGGATCACCTCGGCGTCGGCGACGGTGTGGATGTCGTCGAGGACGACCAGTGCCGGTTCCGGCTGCGCCGCGATCGCCGCCGCCAGTCGGGGCAGGAACACCTCGGGTTCGGTCCGGCCCGGTTCGGGCGGGGCCGCGAGGTCCGGATGTCGGCGCGCGATCTCGGCGGTGAGCGCCGCGTGCAGGTAGCACCAGAAACGGGTGCCGTGGTCGCCTGGCTCCAACGTCAACCAGGCGGCGGTTCCGTTCGCCCGGCGGCCGGCGAACCAACCGGTGAGTAGCGTCGTCTTGCCCCAACCCGCCGGCGCGAGCAGCAGGGTGAGTGGGCCCTGCGTCCCGGAGTCGAGCCGAACCGCCAGTCGGGGCCGGTCGACCAGGTCGGCCGGCGGATCCGCAGGTGTGATCTTCGAAGCGAGCAACGGAACGGTCGTGCCACCAGCCGGGCCGGTCGGCCGGGGCGAATGCCGTTGGTCCGCCACGGTTTCCTGTCCGGCTGTGCGCATCCGCCACTCCTGTCGCCTGTCGGCCGCGCCGCTGGCGGGCCTGACTGGGGTGTGTGTCGCGGTGGCGTTCCCCGCCGTGCCCGGATCTAACGCGGCGGCCGTGCCGGAACCATCCTGGGGGAGCGACCGGCGCTCACCCCACCTGAGCCATCAGATCATGCGATATCTGTTTTTATCCCTGCCTAGCAGGGTAAGCCGTGCATATCCGGCCGTAGTGTCGGCTGAGCGCAGGGGGTGCGCCGTGAACGACGACCCGTCCACGCACACCGAACAGCAGAAGCCGTTGCGGATCGCGATGATCGTGCCGCCCTACTACGAACTGCCTCCGTCCGGGTACGGCGGCGTCGAACAGGTCTGCGCGGAGCTGGTTGACGCCCTGGTGGCCCGAGGCAACGAGGTGACCCTGTTCGGCGCTGGCAGCAAGACCGGGACGGCCGCCAACTTCGTCAGCACGGTTCGGGAACTCCAGTCCGACCGGCTCGGTCACTCACTGCCGGAACTCGTCCACCTGGCTCGGGCCGATCGGCTGATCGAGGACGACACCTTCGACGTCGTACACGACCACACAACCGTTGGCCCGCTCGCAGCGGCCCAGCGCAGGGTGCCGACCGTCGTCACCGTCCACAACTCGCCAGATGGTGAACTGGGCGAGTATCTGCGGGGCATCGACCGCGCGGTGGCTCTGGTGGCGATCTCGTATTCTCAGCGGCGGGTCGGTGCCGGTCTGCCGTGGGCGGCCACCGTGCACAACGGGCTGGCTACCGACGTCGAGAGCAAATTCGTCCCGTCCGACGGGCCGGTGCTGTGGCTGGGACGTTTCGCCTCGGACAAGGGCCCGGACCTGGCGATCGAGGCCTGCCGTGCCTCGGGGGTCGAACTGGTGCTCGCCGGTAAGGCGACCGAGCCATCGGAGCGGCGCTACCTCGACGAGACCGTCCGACCGATGCTCGGACCGGATGTGGAACTGCTCGTCAATCCGGGTCGGGCCCGCTGCTGGGAGTTGCTCCTCGCCGCGCGGTGCCTGCTCATGCCGATCCGGTGGGAGGAACCGTTCGGGATGGTGATGCTGGAGGCGATGGCGTGCGGCACCCCGGTGGTGGCCCTCAAGCGGGGCGCGGTGCCCGAGGTCGTGCGGCACGGCGTGACCGGGATGATCTGCGAAGACCCGGCCGAGCTTCCGGCGGCGATCGAACAGGTCCGGCAACTGGATCCGTACGTCTGCGCCGAGCACGTTCGGACGTCGTTCTCGCCGGACCTGATGGCCTCGCGCTACGAGCGGATCTATCACCGGTGGAAGCACGCGATGCCGCAGACCGAACTGCGGGCGCACGACGGACGGGTCAACCGGGCGGTGCCTGAACTTCTCCCCACCACCACTGGAAGTTGACCCGCCAGGATGAGGATTCCCGGGGTGGCACGAAGGTGGCGGTTCCCGGCTGGCCGCGTAGGGTGGGTGCGAGGAGTGACCTCGGTGCCGAGCCGAGGTCCTCGACCCGATTGAGGAGTGGAGCCTGGCCTGGTGAGCGCCACCGATGTCACGAACTCGGAGTCGGGCGACGGGCGGGTACCCACACCCGAGCAGGTGGCGGCGGCTCCCGGCCTCGCCACGCCGGAGGCACTCGACCACGGGCGCGGCGGCGTGCACGTCCCGTCCGCCGATTTCGAGATCAGCCAGGCCGCAGTGGACAACTTCCGCGAGGGTCTGGTGATCTGTGACGGCACCGCCGTGGTACGTCACGTGGATGCCACGGCCCGGGCCCTGCTTCCGGAACTGGTGGTCGGACAAGTCGTCGGGGCCAGTGGTATCGCCCGGATCGAGGAGGCGATGAGCGGTTCGGACCGTGGCGAGCTGACGCACCACGGACGCCTGTTGCGGTTGCGTCGGGTGCCACTGGAACGTGACCGCGTCGCCTGGTACGTCGAGGACGCCACCGACAGCACGGCACTGGCTGACGCACTGCTCGCCGAACGCGCGCGGTGGATGTTTCTCGCCACCGCCAGTCAACAGCTCGGCAACCCATTGCACGAGAACCGCGCAGCCCGAGCCGTGGTGCGCCTGGCCGTACCGACGCTCGGGGAGTTCGCGGTGCTGGTTGTCGCACCGCGCAGGGGTCGCAGCCGTTGGTGGCGGGCCGAAGGGTCGGGGAACGGGGCCAGGCCGCACATCGATGGTGGCGTACTCGCTGTCAGTGAGCTGCCGCCGGCTTTCACTGAGGCGCTAGGCGGCGTGGAGGCGACCTCGACGCACTGGTTGGCCGAACAGATGATTGACCTGGGCTGGCTGTCCGCGTCACAGGCCAGCGACGTTGCGATTCGGGTGGCGGGACTACCCGGTAGTACGCATCCGACCGGCGCGCTGCTCGTCGCCCGGTGGGGCGCGGGGGGGTTCGGCGAGGCCGACATGCATCTGCTCCGGGGCTTCGCTGCCCGTGCCGGGTCGGCACTGGACGCTGCGGTGCTCTACCGCGATCAGGCCGAAGTCGCCGAAACGCTGCAGGCGAGCCTGCTGCCGACGGCACCGGTCGTGGTTCCGGGTGTGCAGTGGGGGACGGCCTATCGGCCTGCGCAGTCGTCACTGCGAATCGGTGGAGACTTCTATGGCACGTTTGAACTTCCTGACCGCAACGTCCTGTTCTTTTTCGGTGACGTATCCGGCAAAGGGGTCGACGCGGCGGTCTTCACCGGTCAGGTGCGTCAGGGGCTGCAGGCGCTGCGCAACGTGGAAACCGATCCGAAGCGACTGCTGAGACTGCTCAACGAGTCGGTCGTGGAGACCACCCAGGCGCACGGCCAGGGCCGGTTCGCGACAATGGTGCTCGGGGTCGCGCGACCGGCCGGCAGCGGGGGGCTGACTCTGAAACTGGCCGGTGGTGGCCACCTGCCGCCGCTGGTTCTGCGCGGCGACGGCACCGTGGAGACGGTGCCCTTGAGTGGCATGTTGATCGGTGTGGTCGCCGATCCGCGCATCGGTCAACTTACCGTGGACCTTGCAGCCGGCGAGACCTGCCTGCTCTACAGCGACGGTGTCACCGAGGCCCGTGGCGGGCGCCATGGGAACGATCAGTACGGCCTGGACCGGCTCGGCGAGGCGTTGCGGGGCTGCCACCGGATGCCGGCGCCGGCATTGGCCGAGCGGGTGGAGCAGTTGACCGGCGACTGGCTTGCCGGTCGCGATCACGACGACATCGCTGTGCTCGCGATCCGGGCCGAGCCGTCGGTGCAGCGGCAGCGAGAGCGGCACCGGCCCGTGGTCGCCGATCCTGGCTCGGACGCCACGTAGTGTCGGCGGCACCATCCGCCACTGACGTTGGGCGTGCCTACCCGACCCTGCTCGGTTGTCTGGAAGCGGCTGACGCAATGGGCGCACTCGACCTGGCGCACGACCTGCTGGATGCGGGTGTCGGGGCAGAGTCCGTACTGCTGGACCTCGTGGCTCCGGCGCAGGTCCAGGTCGGCCGTTGGTGGCAGCGCAACGAGTGGTCCGTCGCCCAGGAACACGCGGCGACGCACATCAGCGAACTCGTCGTGGCCGCCGTCGCCGGGCGCGCCGCGCCGCGACCGTATCGGGGAAAGGTCATTGTCGCCTGCATAGACGGCGAATGGCATGCGTTGCCCGCCCGGCTGGTCGGCGAGGTGCTGAGGCTGCGTGGCTGGCAGGTAACCTTCCTCGGCGCGAGCGTGCCGGCGGTGCACCTGATGGCGTACCTGCGTCGCCATGACGCGGCGGCGTTGGCTCTGGCCTGTGCACTTCCGATGCGTCTGCCGCAGGCGCACCGGATGATTGAGGCCTGTCGTCGGGCGGACGTGCCGATCCTGGTCGGCGGACGTGGGTTCGGTCCGGGCGGTCGGTGGGCCCGTGCGCTCGGGGTGGCCTGGGCACCGGATGCCCGTGCCGCGGCGGACCTGCTCGCCGCGCCCGGAAGCGCCCTGTCCGAGGCACGCGGTCCGAGTACCGATGTCGGCGGCGAGGAGTACGTCGCTCTGGTGGGTCGTCGGGCCGATCTCATCGACGTGGCGTTGCAGGAGCTGCTTCGCCCTGGGGCAGGTACGGCCGGCTACACCAGCGCACAGTGGGACGCCACGACGGCTGACCTCGGCTATCTGGTGGACTTTCTCGCGGCGGCGGTCTATGTCGACGACGCCGACTTGTTCGTCGAGGCGGTGCAGTGGACGGTCGAGGTACTGGACGCCCGTGCGGTGACTTCTACCGGAGTGCTGCGGACTCTAAGTGCATTCTCTGAAACTCTGCGTGATTTCCCTCGGGCTCACCGCTTCCTTCAAGTCGGCCGGCGCGCTCTCAGGTATCCCGCATCGGGTTGATCCCGCCGTCCTGAGTCTGGTGGCGGCGGGGTGATGGGACTCCATCCGGGTCGACCGGTTGATCGCCTTCACCGATTGTTTCCTGAAACGGGCGCAAAGTAATTATCGCTATATTAATCGCGTACAGGCGCAAAAGACATTTAGCTATACCAACCGGCACTTAAGTCTTTTATCCTTCGGGTACATCCGTTGGGTTGAGGAGGTGGCGAGATGCGTGACAACGATTGGCTGTGATTCCGGACCTGTTGCATGGACGGTGAGTTATGGGACGCTAACGCGAGGCTCATGTGGATGGTGCTGTCCAAGCAGAAGGCGAGGCGGCGGCGGCGGTGCGTAACGATGATGTGGACCGGCGACTCGCGCCGATCGTCGGACTCGTCGTCTGCTGTGGCCTGGCGGCTCTGGCATGGGCGGTGTCGGCAATCGAGACACCGCCCGGCCTCGGCTCCCTGTATCACCCCCTGATCCTGGCCAGCCTGGTCGCAGTGGCAAGCGCGTGCACCGTACCGATCCGGATCAGAGCCCCCCAGGGCATCTCGCCGACGAGCGCGGCGGTGCTCGTGTCTGTCGCGGTCCTACCAGCCTCCTGGGTGGTCATCTGTACCGCGGTGGGTGTGTCGGCCGGCCGGTTCATCGCAGGGTCCGCGCCCGTCAAGGTCGGTTTCGCGACAGCCAAGGAGGCCGTCGGCGCACTCGGAGCCGCATTGGCCGCTGCCTGGATCGGGCTGACGCCGGCCCTCGGTACCACCAGCCACCTGACGTATTCCTGGACCACGACCGGGCTGGCGCTGTGTGCGGCGGCGGTGGCCTACGCGGTGGTGGACGAGACCCTGCCGGTGCCCGTCGTGGCGATATCCGACGGGACATCCTGGCAGCGGGTCGTCCGCCGAGGCGCTCGAATGCGCGCAGGGGTGAAGATCGCGACGTTGCTGCTCGCGATCGCCACCGTGGTCGTCGTCGCGATCGACGCGCGGCTGCTCGTGGCTACACCGATGGCGGTGCTGCTGCTGCACTCCAGCTACCGGCGTCGGCTGCACCTGGACGAGGAACGGTCGGCGTGGCGGCAGTTGGCCGAGACCACCGACGCTCTCAACAGTGTGGACCTCGACGCGGTCCTGCGCACAGCGCTGTCGGGCGCGGCCCGGTTGTTCGCCGCACGCCACGTCGAGATCGAGTTCCAGCACGGCCCGCGGCGCCGACTGGTCCGAGGCGATGAGCACGGCCTACGGTACGACGGATGCGTCGATTCCGTGGCGTCGGCGGCCAGCGGTGAATTGGTCTGTGTGCCATTGGGGCCGGCCAACAGTGATCAGGATGATCTGGGTGCGCTACGGCTGGTGCTCGCCACCGCCGTCCTGTCCGACCGGGAGCGCTACACGCTACGGACCTTCGGGGCGGCACTCAGCACAGCTATCCGCAACGCGATCGCCTACTCACAGGCCACCGAACTCGCCGCCCGCCACGAACACGACGCCACCCACGATCCATTGACAGGGCTGGCCAACCGGCGGTTTCTGCGGGAGCGGCTCGGCGCGGCGTTGGCTGACCGGCGTAGCCTGCCCCGTACCGCCCTGCTGCTGATCGACCTCGACCAGTTCAAGGAGATCAACGACACGCTCGGCCACTCCGCCGGCGATCAGGTGCTGGTCGAGGTCGGTAGACGCCTCGCGGCGGCGGCCGCCGACGACCTGGTCGCGCGTCTGGGCGGCGACGAGTTCGCCATCCTGCTGTCCGGGCACGCGGCGCCGGCGTTGGCCGAGCATCGCGCACGCCAGATCCTCCAGGTGCTGCGCGATCCGATGGAGTTGGACGGGATCCGGGTGAGCCTGCAGGCCAGCGCGGGCCTGGCCACCGCCAACGGCAACGCCAGCACCGAGGAACTGCTCCGCCGGGCGGACGTGGCGATGTATCAGGCCAAAGAGACCGGACGTGGACTGAACAGGTACGACCGCAGCCACGACACGGCGGACCCGGACCGGCTGGCGCTCGGTGGAGAGCTACCCGGTGCGCTCGCCGGACGTCGCTACCGTGTCGACTTCGACCCGGTCGTCGACCTGGGCAGCGGCGCGGCGATCGCGGCCGCGGCGGTGGTCCGACTCGGGCGCAACGACCTCGGTGACCAGCCGGCGGCACGGCTGCTGGGGCTGGTCGAGCGGTCCGGGTGGCTGGCCGAGTTCACCCGTGGCACGCTCGACCGCGCTCTGGCCGCAGCCCGGACCTGGCGCGCCGGCGGATTCGTCCTGCCGGTGGCAGTCGGGATATCAGCGCGTAGCCTGCTCGATCCGGCGTTTCCGGTCGAGGTCCGCCGCCAGTTGGCCAGCCACCAGGTGCCGGCGGACGCCTTGATAGTGGAGCTGACCGACACGATCGGGGTCGGTAGTCCGGACCTGGCGCTGCGCACTTTGCACCAGCTGCACGATGACGGCGTGCGGATCGCTTTCGCCTCGTTCGGCACCTCGAACGCACCGCTGTCCACGTTGTTGCGTATCCCGGTCCACCTGGTGACGGTGGATCACCAGGTGCTGGGTGAGGCTGACAACGCACCATCCGCGTTGCGGTCACTGGTCGGGCTTGGCCGCGACCTCGCCGACACCGTGGTCGCCAGCGGAGTGTCCACCCCGGCGCATCGTCGGACGCTGTGGGAACTGGGCTGTGCCGCAGGTCAGGGCGCCCTGTTCGGGCCGGCGGTCGGTGCCGATGGTCTGCTGAGGTCCCTTCGTCGGGGTTGTGACGGAAAGGTGGGGACCCTGGCCACCAGCCTGCATCCCGGAGCGAACATCGTGCGGATGCCTCGACTTCGACGTACCGGTTCGGGGTGATCAGCGCGGCGGTGCGGGCACCGGGGCCTCGTCGCTGCGCGCCGCCACCACGTTGACCGTGTGTCGGCTACCGTCCTGCCCACAGAACGGCCAGAGCAGATCAGCGCGGTGGGCCAGGGCGGAGAGCTGTTCCGCGCTGAGACCGCAGGAGGAGACGCTGGCCCGGACGTCGGCGCGGTACCGTCCATCCGGATCCCGCAGTAGCCTGGTCTCGGCCCGGACCTCGACCGTGTGCGATTCGTCGGTCAGGTCGGTCGCCGCTTCGACAGCGGCGTGGTGCAGGCAGGACGCGAAGGCCGCCGCGAGCAACTGCTCCGGAGTCAGACCACTGCCGTGTGGCGCCAGTGGTGATGAGAGCCGGCTGGAGAAATCGCCGTCGTCGGTTCGGACCCGGCCCGCTTCGGCGGTCGCCGACGCGCCGTGGATCCAGGTGTCTGAGTCGCCCATCGTGCTCCCTCCGCGTGCTGCGCGGAGGCGTGGTACCCGTCGTCCGGGTGGCGAAACGCCCGGGCGGATGGCGCCGACGACCACGGCCCGCAGGCCGGGCTGGCGGTAGGGTGCGCTGGCGGGGGCCAGCAGCTATCGTGGGTTTCGTGGCGTGATAGCGCACAAAAATTGGACGAACTTTAGTCATCAGATGGTCGGGTGGCTACCAAGCCGATGACGAAAGCCGTCTTTGTTGGGAACGTATCAAACAGGGGGCACACTTGTCAAGTGCGGTGGGCGCGCCGGACCGCGGCGACGTCGGCGGGACGCAACAGACCGTTGGCGACCCGGATCCGAGCGCCGAACTGGCTCATGAGCAGCGCTACGTGACCATGTTGCACGACCACCTGGACGTCCTGCGGGCTCAGGCACAGCAGCGCCTGGCGGCTGCCCTGCTGCAGACCGGTGGCACCCCACAGGCAAGATCCGAGCGGGAGAGCACGGTCGCCCTGCACAGCGACCGGATCGCCCAGTACGGCGCGGTGGAGAACGGACTCTGCTTCGGCAGACTCGACCTGACCGACGGCGTTCGGCGCTACGTCGGCCGGATCGGGTTGTTCGACGAGTCGGACGACTACGAGCCACTGCTGATCGACTGGCGGGCTCCCGCCGCCAGGCCGTTCTACCTGGCCACCGCCGCTGCGCCGGAAGGCGTCTGGCGACGTCGGCACATCCGCAGCCGCCTCCGGACGGTGACCGCGATCGACGACGAGGTGCTCGACCTGGAACTTGCCCGCGACCGGCCGGCCAGCGTGTTGACAGGGGAGGCGGCGCTGTTCGCCGCGATCACCGCCGGCCGGACCGGGCGGATGAAGGACATCGTCCAGACCATCCAGGCCGAGCAGGACGAGATCATCCGAGCACAGGTGGACGGTGTGCTCGTGGTGCAAGGAGGACCGGGTACGGGCAAGACCGCGGTCGCCCTGCACCGGGCGGCCTACCTGCTCTACACCCACCGGCGTGAGTTGTCCAGCAGGGGAGTGCTGGTCGTCGGGCCCAACGCGACGTTCCTGCGCTACATCGCGCAGGTACTGCCGTCGCTGGCCGAGACCGGGGTGTTGCTGCGTACCCCGGGAGAGCTGTTCCCCGGCGTACGGGCCACCCGGTCCGAGCCGGCTCGGACCGCTCAGCTCAAGGGCCGCGCGGAGATGGCCGACCTGGTCGCGACCGCGGTAGCCGACCGGCAGGAGGTGCCCGACGAACCGATCCTCGTCGAGTTCGACGGCCACCAACTCCGCCTGACTCCGCAGATCTGCGCGACCGCCCGCGACCACACCCGCCGATCCGGGCGGCTGCACAATCTGGCGCGCCCACTGTTCGACACCGAGATCGTGCACGCGCTCGCCGGCCAGATCGCCGAACAGATCGGCATCGACCCGTACGCCGACGACCCACTCGGTGGCGACGACGCGCCCGGCGACCCCCAGGTCCTCGCCGAGACGGACCTTGCGGAGATCCGCCGCGAACTGCGGGCGGATCCGGCGGTGCGGGCGGTGCTGGACCGGCTCTGGCCGGTACTGACTCCGCAACGCCTGCTGACGGAGCTGTACGCCTCGCCCGAGCGGCTCGCCGCCGCCGCGCCGCAACTCGCCGCGGCCGACCGGGACCTGCTCCATCGTGGCCCGGGCGGTGGCTGGACGCCGGCGGACGTGCCACTGCTCGACGAGGCGGCCGAGCTGCTCGGGGTCGACGACAGCGCGCAGCGGGCCTTGGCCGAGGCGAACCGTCGCCGCCGGCTGGAGTACGCGGAAGGCGCGCTCGACGTGCTTCGTGGGTCCGAGTCGATCGATGTCGAGGACGAGGCCGAACCGGAGATCCTCGGGGCGACCGACCTGCTCGATGCCGAGACGCTGGCGACCCGCCAGACGGCCGAGGACCACCGGACGGCCGCGGAGCGGGCCGCCGTGGACCGGCAGTGGTCTTTCGGCCACGTGGTGGTCGACGAGGCACAGGAGCTGTCGGCGATGACCTGGCGGTTGCTGATGCGGCGGTGCCCCAGCCGGTCGATGACGATCGTCGGCGACGTGGCCCAGACGGGGTCGCTCGCCGGCGCGGCGTCGTGGTGTCAACTTCTGCAGCCGTACGTCGCGGACCGGTGGCGGATGACCGAGTTGACGGTCAGTTACCGGACACCCGCCGAGATTCTCGCGGTCGCTTCGCGAGTGCTCATGGCCATCGATCCGCAGGCCCGTGTACCCCGGGCGGTCCGTGAGTCGGGTCGCCAGCCCTGGTGGGAACGGATCGACGCGCCGGACGGGCTCGCCGACCGGCTGGTGGAACTGGTCCGCCGGGAGGTGTCGGCGGTGGGCGACGGCCGCGCCGGGGTCATCGTGCCGGCCGGCTCTGCCGCCGACTTGGGCGAGGCGGTCCGCGCGGCGATCGGTCCGGTGGCCCTCGGCGAGCAACCGGACCTCGAAGCGACGGTGGTGGTGCTCACCGTTTCCCAGGCGAAGGGTCTCGAGTTCGACTCGGTGATTGTGGTCGATCCAGCGGCAATCGTGGCGGAGTCGCCGCGGGGCCTCAACGACCTGTACGTCGCTCTGACGCGGGCGACCGCGCGGCTCGGCGTGCTCTACCCGGGCGAGCTTCCGCCAGTACTCGGGTCGGCGGCCGATCCCCCCTCGCCGCGGTAGCGGTGAGGTGCGACATGTGATCCAGCCTCGTCGGGGCCGGTCGAGCTGGCGGGTCCGCTCGACCGGAGCCCGTAGGTTCGCTGGCCGTTGTCGAACTGTTACTTGGCGGTGCGGTGGTGGGTTCGTCGGCCGCCTACCCGAAAAATGGGGCATAGAGCGCAAAAATTCGACTTGTCAGTGCTGATGCCGCGATCCGCCCTCCCAAGTTGTCGGTGGGGCTGAGGGTGCCGGTGCGACGCCCGGCGTAGGGTGGTGGACGGCAGCTGTCCGTGAGATGACTCGCCGGCCAACGTATGGTGACGCCGGCACCGGTCGCGACCACCGAGATCTGCTGCTCGGACCTGTTGCACGAACTTCGACACAGTTGGGAGGTGGCCTGGCATGACGGACTTGGCCTACCTGGACGCCGGATCCGGCAGCCTGATCGTTCAGGCACTGGTGGCCGGCACAGCCGGCGTGGTCGTCGCGACGAAGCTGTACTGGCGTCGGCTGACCAGCCGGTTCCGCAAGCAGCCCACCAAGAAGGACTGAGCGGCTCCGTACCGATGATCTCCGAAACGCCTACCTCGGTCACGCGCGACGAACCCGGCTCGTTCCGGGACCCGGACAATCAGGTCTTCTACGCTGACGGTGCCGTCCTTCGTGGGCTGGGGCCGCAGGCCGCGAAGGACTGGTCGACCGTCTCGGGTAGTTCGTTCCTGCCGCCGTTGCTCGCTGCCGGAAAGGTGATCGGCACCGAACTCGCCACACCACACACCCTGCCGGCGACGGTGACCGGGCGCTGGACAACGGTGCTGCGGCACGACCGGGTCCCCTTCGTGTCCTACCCGTACGAGTGGTCGTTCGCGATGTTGCGCGACGCGGCCCGGCTGCATCTGGAGATCCTGCAGGACGCGCTCGCCGACGGGATCACGATGACCGACGGTTCGGCGTACAACCTCCAGTGGCGGGGTGCGGATCCGGTCTTCATCGATGTCGGGTCGTTTCGACCCGGCACCGACGGTGAGCCCTGGGCCGGCTACCGGCAGTTCTGCCAGACGATGCTCTACCCCCTGATGCTCCAGGCGCACCTGGGGTTGGACTTCCAACCGTTCCTGCGGGCGCGTATCGACGGCATCGAGTCGAGTCAGATGCGTCGGATGTTCGGTGGCGCGCGGCGGTGGCGGGCAGGTGTGTTCAAACACGTACACCTGCACGACGCGATGCAGGCCCGGCACGCCGGAGCGAGCACGGGAGCGGTCCGGGAGGAGATCCGCAACGCCGGCTTCTCGGCCGAGCTCGTGCAGGCGACGGTCCGGGCGGTGGCCCGGCTGGTCGAGCGGCTGGACTGGGCGCCACCGCGCAGCCACTGGGTCAACTACCAGCAGACCTGTACGTACTCGGACGCCGATCGGACGGCCAAGACCGCCTTCGTCGACAGCGAGCTTGCCCAACGGCATCCCGCGACCGTGTTCGACCTCGGCGCGAACGACGGCACCTACTCCCGGATCGCCGCGGCGCATGCTGACTACGTGGTTGCCGTCGAGAGCGACCCGGCCGTGGTCGACGATCTCTACCGCAGACTGCGGGCCGACGGGGAGCGCCGGATCCTGCCGATCCTGATGGATCTGGCCGATCCGTCGCCCGGTGGCGGCTGGGCCGGCGACGAGCGCACGTCGTTCCTGACCCGGGCGAAAGCAGACTCCGTGCTGGCCCTTGCGGTCATCCACCATCTGGCGATCGGGCGCAACGTGCCGTTGCCGCGGATCCTCGACTGGTTGACCGCCATGCTGCCGGCGGGCGGTGGTCAGGGGCACCTGGTCATCGAGTTCGTGCATCCCGACGACCCGATGGCCCGGCAGTTGCTGGCGAACAAGCCGGCTGGGCTGTTCCCGGACTACCAGCGCGCGGAGTTCGAACGGCTGCTCGCCGAGCGGTACGAGATCACCCGACGGGAGGAGCTGCCGTCGGGGACCAGGACCCTGTACGCCGGGGTACCCCGTGGCTGAGGCCGCACCCGCACCTGCACCCGCTGCCGACACCGGCCCTGGCCCGGAGCCGACGGTTGAATCCGCACCGTCGCGCGGGCGCTCGGAGTCGGGCCGGCTGCTGGAGATCGTCGCGCTCTGTGGCCTGGTCGTGGCGCAGCCCCTGCTCGACGTGGTGGGTCGGAGTCCGGACTTCTTCCTGTTCCACGGCGCCACGACGGCGGAGATCCTGCTGCTGGTAGCGATCTACACGGTCCTGCCGCCGCTGGCCTGCTGGCTGCCCGGGCTGTTGGCGGGGCTCGCCGGCTCAGCCGCTCGCCGGGTAGCCCACCTGGTCACCGTGGGCCTGCTGCTGGTGGCTCTCGCGATTCAGGTGGGCAAGTACCTGCTGCCGGTGCGGGGTCTACTGCTGCTCGCGCTCGCGGTGGCGATGGGTGCGCTGGCCACCTGGGCGTACCGGCGGTGGTCCGGCATCGGGCAGCTGTTGCGGCTGGCCTCGGTCGGACCGGTGGTCTTCGTGGCGTTGTTCGTGTTCGCCTCGCCCGCCTCGGCCGTCGTCCTCGCCACCGAGCGGGAAAGCTCCGGCCCGGGGGCGGCGTCCGGCGATCACCCGCCGGTGGTGGTGTTGATCCTCGACGAGCTGCCGCTGGTGTCGCTGCTCGGCCCGGACGGGCAGATCGACGCCGAGCAATACCCGAACTTTGCGGAGCTGGCGGCCGGGTCGACCTGGTACCGCAACTCCACCGCGGTCAGCGGTTGGACTCCGTATGCGCTGCCGGCGATGCTGACCGGCCGCTACCCGCAACATGAGATCGCCCCGCACTACTCCCAGCACCCGGACAACCTGTTCAGCGCGCTCGGCGGCACGTACCAGATCAAAGCACAGGAGAGCATCACCGAGCTCTGCCCACCCAGCCGCTGTGCGGCGACCACCGGCGCACCGGTGGCGGCGATGCCGGTGCTGCTGCGGGAGACCGGGGCGCTGCTGGGGCAGATCCTGTCACCGGTTGAGAGCCATGACGATCCGACGGCGAGTTTCCGGGAGCCGACCGCCGGTGACGCCGGACTCACCGGCGCCGGCCCGACCCTGGGCGACGCGCCGACCGATCCGAAGTTCCGGTTCCACACCCTCAACGACAACCAACCGGCGCGGTTCACCACGTTCATCGACGGCCTGTCAGCCGCCGATGCGGAGCCGACGGTGCACTTTCTCCACCTGCTGATGCCGCACGCGCCGTGGAGCTACCTGCCCTCAGGTGTGCGGTACGACGCTCCCGAGGACTTTCCCAACGAGGGTGAGGGCTGGATCCAGCTGGCCCGCCAGCGGCATCTCGCCCAGCTCGGCTATACCGACGGGCTGATCGGTCAGACCCTGGACGCTCTGCGGTCCAGCGGCCGATACGACGACGCCCTGCTGGTCGTGACCGCCGACCACGGAGTGAGCTTCACCCTGGGGGAGCAGGGGCGGGGCATGGGCGCGGTGCGAGCGGCACCGGCCGAGGTGCTCTGGGTGCCGACCTTCGTCAAGGAACCGGGCCAGCGTACGGGCAGGATCGACGACCAGAACTGGGAGCATGTCGACCTGCTACCGACCATCGCCCACCACGCTGGCGTGGAGCTGCCGTTCGAGGTCGACGGCCGCTGCGGGACCTGCCCGGTACGCCAGCGCGCCGACAAGGAGTTCCGCGACGTGCCCGGCGAACCGGTGGCCGTGCCCGGCCCGGCGACGTTCGAGGCGCTGACGACCGGTCAGGCCGGTCCACCGGCACCGGCGCCGCTTCTTCCCGCGTTGGTCGGCCGGTCGGTCGACGAGTTGTCGGTCACCGACGACGGGGTGCGGGCCAACGTCGTCAACGCCGCAGACTACGCCGGAGTCGATCCGGCTGCGGGTGAGCTGCCGATGCTGGCGTACGGGGACCTGCCGGCGGTGGTGCGCGACGGTGTTCCGATCGCCGTGGCGCTCAACGGCGAGATCGCGGCGGTGGTGCCGGCGCTCGCGCCGGATGCCAAGGGCCGGCGGTTCGCGGCGCTGATCGAGGACGAGTCGCTGTTCCGGGCCGGCACCAACCGCTTGGAGCTCTTCGAGGTGGTCGACGGCGGGAACGCGCTGCTCCGTCGATCGCCCTGACCTCTGGGATGTCTGTCCGGCTTAGTGCCTTCTGTGTGTTTCGCGTGCCTTGAACGGGTGACGCATCCCTCACCCTTGCCCTGTCCCTGTGGCAGCACGGTGCCGCACGATTACGGTGAAAGTGAGGCACTCGACGAAGATCTGCCGGCGAAGCGAGGGACCATATGACGGATGTGAAGCTCGACCATCCCGGTGGCCAACTATCGATGCCGGTGCAGCCGGCAGTCGAAGGGCCACCCGGCATCGAGATCGGCGCGCTACTGAAGGACACCGGTCACGTCACTTTCGACCCGGGGTACGTCAACACCGCATCGTGCGCGTCGGCGATCACCTACATCGACGGCGACGCCGGGATCCTGCGCTACCGTGGCTATCCGATCGATCAGCTGGCGGGCAAGGCATCCTTCCTCGAGGTCAGCTACCTGTTGATCTACGGGGAACTACCGACCACCGCCCAACTGGCCGAGTTCAGCGGCCGGGTCCGGCTGCACACCCTGCTGCACGAGGAGATGCGTCGGTTCTTCGACGGCTTCCCGCGCGACGCACATCCCATGGCGGTGCTCTCCTCGGCGGTCAGCGCGCTGTCGACCTTCTACCAGGACAGCCTGGACCCGTTCGACTCCGACCACGTGGAGATCTCGACGGTCCGGCTGATGGCGAAGGTGCCGACCATCGCTTCGTACGCCTACAAGAAGTCGATCGGACAGCCGCTGCTGTACCCCGACAATTCCCTGGGCTACGTCGAGAACTTCCTGCGTATGACGTTCGGGGTCCCGGCGGCGCAGTACGAGGTCGACCCGGTCGTCGCCCAGGTACTGGACATGCTTCTGGTGCTGCACGCCGACCACGAGCAGAACTGCTCGGCCTCCACGGTACGGCTGGTGGGTTCCAGCAATGCGAACCTGTTCGCATCGGTGTCGGCTGGGGTCAACGCCTTGTTCGGCCCGCTGCATGGCGGTGCCAACCAGGCGGTCCTGGAGATGCTCCAGGACATCGACACTTCAGACGGCGACGTGCATGAGTTCGTCCGCCGGGTGAAGAACAAGGAACGCGGCGTCAAGCTGATGGGCTTCGGGCATCGCGTGTACAAGAACTACGACCCGCGGGCCGCGATCGTCAAGCAGGCGGCACAGGACATTCTGGGTCGGCTCGACAAGCCGGACCCGCTGCTCGACATCGCCATGCAGCTGGAGGAGATCGC
The DNA here is from genome assembly GCF_048060115.1 of Micromonospora sp. LOL_023. Classification (NCBI taxonomy): domain Bacteria; kingdom Bacillati; phylum Actinomycetota; class Actinomycetes; order Micromonosporales; family Micromonosporaceae; genus Micromonospora; species Micromonospora sp. LOL_023. Next base: position 3,222 of record NZ_JBHMIM010000012.1, on the reverse strand, counting down.
CCTCGGCGACGACTTCTTCGTGTCGCGCAAGCTCTACCCCAACGTGGACTTCTACACCGGCCTGATCTACAAGGCCATGGGCTTCCCGCCGAAGATGTTCACCGTACTGTTCGCGCTGGGGCGGCTGCCCGGCTGGATCGCCCAGTGGCGGGAGATGATCGCCGACCCGAGCAACAAGATCGGTCGGCCCCGGCAGTTGTACATCGGACCGGGCGAACGCGGATTCGTCCCGATCGACCAGCGCTGACGGTCCGACCCACGGCGAAGGCGACGTCCCCGGCGTCGAACCGTCCCAGCCGGGGACATTCGCCCGGCCGGCCGGTGGACGTCGGCCCGCCGGCCGGGATCAGCTGATCTGCCGGCCTTCGTCCGGCCTCGGGGCCGTTTCCGCCACCGCGTCTGTTCGTGGTGTCATGCTGGTCTTCGCCGCCTGGCTCGTCCGCGCCGTCTCGGGCGCGAGCCAGACCGCCGCGAACGGCCCCACCTGGACCGTGGCGGACGCCGGCTGTCCGTGCAACGGCGGGCCGTCGGCCAGTACGACGCCCATGTTGCCGACGTTCGACCCGCCGTAGTGCCGCGCATCGGTGTTGACCACCTCGCGCCAGCGTCCGGGCGTGGGTAGCCCGACCGGGTGGCCGTGCCGGGGCGTACCGGAGAAGTTGACGACACAGGCCAGGACGCCGCCGTCCGCGGCATACCGCAGAAACGACACGAGGTTGGCGGCCCGATCGGTGTGGTCGATCCAGCGGAACCCCGCCGGGACCACGTCCTGCTCCCACAGCGCGGGGCAGCCCCGGTAGACCGTGTTCAGGTCGCGCAGCAGTGCGCGTACCCCGTCGACCGCCGGATCAGCGGCCAACGACCAGTCCAACCCACGTTGCTCGCTCCACTCCTGCTCGTCGGCGAGTTCGCTGCCCATGAAGAGCAGCTGTTTGCCGGGGAACGCCCACATGTAGGCGAGCAGGCCGCGCAGCCCGGCCAACCGTTGCCAGCGGTCGCCGGGCAACTTGGCGGTCAGCGAACCCTTGCCGTGGACCACCTCGTCGTGGCTGATCGGCAGCAGGAACTGTTCGGTGTGTGCGTACGACGCCGGCCAGGTCAGCTCGTCGTGGTGGTGGCTGCGGTGTACCGGGTCCCTAGCCAGGTAGCTCAGCGTGTCGTGCATCCAGCCCATGTTCCACTTCAGGCCGAAGCCGAGCCCGTCCCAGTCGGTCGGTCGGGTCACGCCGGGCCAGGCAGTGGACTCCTCGGCGATCATCACGGTGCCGGGATGCAACCGGTACGCCGTGGCGTTCAGCTCCTTGATCAGCTCGATCGCCTCGTGGTGGGCGTTACCGCCCTCGTCGTTGGGCAGCCACTGCCCCGGACCTCGCGAATAGTCCAGGTACAGCATCGAGGCGACCGCGTCGACCCGTAGCCCGTCGATGTGGAACTCGTCCAACCAGTACAGCGCGTTGGCGACCAGGAAGTTGCGGACCTCCCGCCGACCGTAGTCGAAGATCAGACTGCCCCAGTCCGGGTGCTCGCCGCGGCGTGGATCGGGATGTTCGTACAGCGGTGTGCCGTCGAAGCGGGCCAGCGCCCAGGCGTCGCGGGGAAAGTGCGCCGGCACCCAGTCCAGCAGTACGCCGATGCCGGCCTGGTGCAGGCGGTCCACCAGGTGGCGGAAGTCGTCGGGCGTACCGAACCGCGACGTGGGTGCGTAGTAGCCGGTCACCTGGTAGCCCCAGGATCCGCCGAACGGATGCTCCATCACCGGCATGAACTCGACGTGGGTGAATCCCAGGTCGGTGACGTAGCCGACGAGCTGGTCGGCGAGCTCCCGGTAGCCGAGGCCGGGCCGCCAGGAACCGAGGTGTACCTCGTAGACGGCCATCGGACGGGCGTGGTGGTCACCGCGCCGGGCCGCCATCCAGTCCGCGTCCTGCCATACGTAGCCGGACTGGTACACCACCGAGGCGGTCCTGGGTGGTACCTCGGTGGCGTTCGCCATCGGATCCGCCCGGTCCGACCAGGAGCCGTCCGCAGCCTGCACGCGGTACTTGTACCGCTGTCCGGCCACCATCCCGGAAACGAAGCCCGCCCAGACGCCGCCGGACCCGAGCCGGTCCAGTTCCTGCCCTTCGTACGGACCCCAACCGGGTCCGTCGCCGATCACCCGGACCCGCCGGGCGTTCGGTGCCCACACCGCGAACCGGCATCCGCCAGGTTGCGGGTGGGCACCGAGCATCCGCCACAGCTGTTCGTGGCGCCCTTCGGCGAACAGGTACAGGTCGAAGTCGCCGATCGTCTCGGTCAGGGCAGCCTCCCGGGTAGCGGTCATCTGCTCCCCGCGCCGGCGAGGAGGTTTCCGTCCGGGATGACGATAGTGGCCCGGCCCTGCGCCATCCGGGCGGCCGCCCGTTCGGTGTCGAACGCAGAGGCGTGGCTGATGGCGGCGGAGTAGGTCGCGACGGTCCGGTGCGCGATCGCCGACCAGCCGTACTGGTCGTGCACCATCCGTCGGGCACGTCGGGCGATCTGCCGGGCGAGTGAGGTGTCGGCCAGCAGCGCACCGACCGCGTCGGCGAGGCTTTCCGGATCCTTGGGCTGGAAGGTCATCCCGGTGACACCGGGGTCGACGATCTCGGCGAGCCCACCGGTCGCGGCGACCGCCAGCGGGGCGCCGGCCGCCGCACCTTCGAGAGCGACCATGCCGAACGGCTCGTAGATGCTGGGTACGGCGAAGCAGTCCGACGCGGCCATCAACGCGGGCAGGTCGGTGCCGCCGAGGAAGCCGGGCAGGGTGACGGCGTCACGCAGCCCGAGGCGGTCGATGACCGCCTCGAGTTCGCCGCGGTACGGACCGTCGCCAGCGACCACCAGGCGCAGCCCGGGGTGCTGCTGACGCAGCCGCGGCAGGGCGGCGATCAGGTGCTGGACGCCCTTCTCGTAGACCAGCCGCCCGACGAAGGAGACGAGCGGTCCGTCGCCGGCGAAGCGTGCCCGGGCGGCGGCGACCGCGTCGGTCGGCACCTGCCAACGGCCGGCATCCACGCCGTTGGCCACGACGTCCACCCGGTCCGCCCGTACCCCGAACAGGTCGATCACCTCGTCACGCATGTAGCCGGAGCAGGTGATCACCCTGCCGGACTCGTGGCCGAGCCAGTGTTCGATGGAGTGGATGGACTTGTTCATCTCTTCGGGGAGCCAGCCCTGGTGGCGGCCGGCCTCGGTGGCGTG